>JAQBWV010000368.1 GCA_027624335.1 Planctomycetota bacterium | reverse complement strand
TCGACCAGGAACTGTGACCAGGAAAAGAAGGCCCGATCGAGAAAGAAATGGAAGAGCAGGAAGAAGCGGAAAACACCTGTTTTGAGGGGATGCAGGCTTCGTGGGTTGCGAATTCTGGAACGCGACACTGGAAGCTGGTCACGAGTTTCTGGTACGGGTCGGAGCCAACGTGGGCCTGTCGAACGCTCCGTACTGAGTATGTAGCCCATTCCGCGTGGTCGAGTACCAGGCGGTCACGGCAGAGACGGCGGACTTGCCTCAGGTTCCACCGTTGAGGTCGACCTCGATGTCGGTGGCCACAAGACTTAGTCGTTTGCCAGGTCACAACGACGTGGTGCCACTGTCCGGCCTTACCGCATAGAACGACGGTTGGACGTCGTTGGTGTGGTCGGCTGAGGGACCAGCAGCGGGCTCGCCAAATCCGGGTAATGCCCCGGCGGCAGGCTTCATCAGTACTCCGGCAATGCCCAGATCCGCGATTGCCTATCAATCGCCGACACACGGAACCGTGTGTCCGGACAGACAACTCAGCTCGGTAAACAAACAACCGGATGCGTGAAATTCCAGCTTGCTTCCAGAGCATCCAGCAAATTGCTAAACAGAAGGTTCCTGGCGATCAATTGGTAAGGGAGCCCGGATAGCGTCACGGTCCATTGATTGACGTCAGAAACGCCATCACGGACAAGTGATTCAGGTCATTGGCTTGCGGTAGAAAAACAAGTCGACGCTGCCCTGACGACTTACATGTGATTCCCGGCCAGCAGGCGGCGACCATGTCGCCGGCGGGAAGCTGACCAGGTCAGAATCTTTTTTCTAAATCAAAGAGGTTGTTTCATGTCCAGGCAGCGAATGACGGTTCTCATCACACTTCTCACGTGCTCGTTTCTGTTAAACGAATCAACCTTCGCGGCACCACCTGAAAGAAAGACGCCGCCGACACGCAGGTTCGATGCTCCAGGCTCCCCGACGTTCGTACGACTGGACGCGAAGCCTGGCGTGAATCTGCCGCTTGATGTTGACGGCAATTTCCTCATCGGCCCCGATTACTTGCCGGCCTCGGAAGGCAAGGTTGTCGAAGGTGTTCCACAGGGGAAAGTGCAACAATTTACGATTGATTCGAGGGACACCAGACTCTTCAACCCGGGGATTGCTCGAGAGGTGTTCGGCACGGTCGATCCCGAAAACCCCAGGACGCTGATCGTCGAAACTCACGAGATCAACTACCAGCGACAGATTACGGTTTACATTCCAGAGCAATATGTTCCGGGCAGCGAGGCGCCCTTTATGGTCTGCCACGATGGGCCCAAGGGGAAACCAAACATGGCGCTGGCTCATATCCTCGACAATCTGATCGCCCAGAAACGCGTCCCGGCGATGATTGCCATCATGGTCGCAAACGGTGGCGGCGATGCCCAGGGACACGAGCGAGGAAGAGAATATGACACGATGTCGGGACTGTTTGCCGACTACATCGAAACCGAAGTACTGCCGCGCGTTGAGAAAATTTGCGAAGTCAAGCTGACGAAGGATCCAGACGGTCGCGCGACCATGGGCAGCAGTTCCGGAGGCTCGGCGGCGCTCATCATGGCCTGGTATCGCACGGATCTATATCACCGGGTGCTGACGACTTCAGGCACTTTTGTGAACCAGCAATGGCCCTTCGACCCGCAGACGCCCGGCGGAGCCTGGGATTTTCATGACAAGCTCATTCCAGAGAGTCCGAAAAAGCCCCTCCGAATCTTCATGGCAGTTGGCGACCGTGACAATTTCAACCCGAACGTGATGCGTGATGGCATGCACGACTGGGTTGAGGCCAACAACCGCATGGCCAAAGTGCTGCAGGCCAAGGGCTATGAATATCAGTATCTGTTCTGCCTGAATTCCGGCCACGGCGTGGGAAACGCAAAGGCCCAATTCATCCCTCACGCCATCGAGTGGGTCTGGAAAGGATATGCTCCCAGACAGACCAGGTAACTCCCGATGAAAGCGGCTGACACGACCTGGATGTTGGTTCAAGGAACGCAGATTCGCTGTTCCGGCAATTATTTGGAGTGGCACACTCGCGCCGGTGCCTGTACCGGCTCGGCGACCTGCGCGGTAGTATTTTGTGCCAGTTCGAGTTACATAAACGGTGACGCATTGAATTGATGACTCTGCTGGACGTCTTATCGCGACCTGCTCTGCAATCTGAGAATTGTGACGAAAGTCCCACGGAGCAATTGCATTCCTGTGTGCACAAAGACCGACCTTCGTATCCATGTAGATCAGATACAGCCTGCCAGGCCTCGTCATCGGAATACTGCTTGTAGTGCCACGCCGATCCCCCCCCCTTCAGCGATAGTCTCCTGATTGATACACACATCATCAACGAAGATTTGCCCCACAGTGCTGGCTGTATCTGTCCTTTTCAGACCACTCTTCTGTGACTGTTTTTCCGGAGGCCGTGCCTGGTAAGACCTTCCTGAACTGTGTTCCAAATGGAGATTTAGCTTCCCGAGCGTCTATTACCGCAAGGCGACCTTTGTGTTGAGTATTTGTGGCGTCCAGAGCGTTGGGAGAGCTGGAAGAAATCCAAGGTGCAACCAACTTCCTCGTCAGTCCTGCATCGAGCTACGAGACCGGAAGCATGCTGACCGTCGACGGAAGTTGCACAGCAAGCTAACTGTAGCTGCCGTCGCCAGACGACGGCACCATGATCTGGCGAGCGTCGATACATGGGACCTGGAAAAGAAAAACAATGAAACAATCTCTGTCAGTCAATCGTCGCACAGCAATTCGTCACATGGGCGCAGTTGCAGCTTGCGCCGCCGTCTCGTCGATTCAGCGTAGCATCGCCGCAGAACCTGTCATACGAACAGGAATCGGACTGGTTATCTACGACTGCAATCTTCGCCGGAAGTGGATGAGTCAGCAGAACGCTGACTTCGATCTGTTCGAGCCGCGGACATTCCTGAAGCATTGTCACAGGCTCGGTGCAGGCGGAATGCAGGCAAATCTCGGAGTCATGAAGCCGAGCGACATAGGGGAACTTCGTGACTTCGCTGAGCAGCACGAACTTTTCATCGACGCAATCATCAAGCCACCGGAGAACAACGGTGACGTCTCGCGATTTGACGCTGAAATCGTGACGGCTCGCGACGTCGGCGTGCAGGCAGCTCGGACGACCATTATTCCGGGGCGAAGGTATGAGCGATTCAAGTCGCTTGCGGAGTTTCGCGAGTTTGAAAGACGCGGCCAGCAGATGCTCGAGCGGGCCGCACCCATCGTCGAGAAGCACCGAGTCCCGTTCGCAGTCGAGAACCATAAAGATCAGCGTATTGAGGAGCGGATCGCTCTCTTCAAGCACCTCGATAACGAATTCATCGGTGCCTGCATTGATACGGGAAACAGCTTCGCACTGCTTGATGGAGCCTACGAACCGATCGAAGCATTGGCACCCTACGCCTTCACGGTGCACCTGAAGGATCAGGCATTGAAAGAGCACGGCGAAGGTTTCCTGCTCGGCGACATTCCGCTCGGTCAAGGTAGCTTCGATCTGAAACGCATGGTCGAAATCATCAGGAAAGCAAAACCGAACGTGAAGTTCGTGTTGGAACTGATTACACGCGACGCGCTGATGGTTCCCTGTCTGACCGATGACTTCTACTCTACAATGCCGACTGCTCGGGCAAGTGACCTTGCTCGGACGATGCGTTTTGTAAGTCAGCATCCAGCAAGGGAATTGCAACAGGTCAGCACGCTGTCTCCCGACGCACAGGTTCAACTCGAAGACGCGAATGTCGCCGCGAGTATTCAGTATGCACGTGCGAAGTTGGGACTGTGACTCGATCAGCAATCTTTCGACAACTGTTCGTTCAGATATTCACCGCGATGCCAACTCTCGACTGGTCTTCGCGAGCAGCCCAACCGCGTGAGGCCGGCGGCACGGGATGTCTAACCCTCAACGCGTAACCTGGTAGTGGACGTCTTACTCCCGGGTGATTACGGACAATGAAGCATATTATCGCTCCGCAACCCGCCAATCCTGACGGGCCACTCCGCGACTTTGCGTTCGACCCTCGCCAACGAAGAGGGTTGTGACTGGCATCGCCCGCCATGTCAGGTTTTCGGGCCATCCGACAAGGCTCACAACGACATCTGAAGTGTCGTATACTTCTCTGTTTCACTCTGAACAACGGAATTACTCATGCATGCTTCAACGATTCGATTCGCCTGTTGTGCTGGAGTTGCGTTGGCGCTTTTGTCTGGTGCCAATGCACGGGCCGAAGATGCGGAATGGATTTCGCTGTTCGACGGCAAGACGATGGACGGATGGGAAAAAGTCGGCAATGAGAAGAGCGAGTGGAAAGTCGTAGACGAATCTCTGAGCGGATCCGGACCAGCCTCCATGCTGGTTTCAACCAAAGGGCCGTACAAGAACTTCAAGTACCGGGCCGAGGTCAAGATCAGCGATGGGGGAAATTCCGGCTTATACTTCCGCACGACGGCAAAGCCGGGCTTCTCGGATGGCTATGAAGCTCAAATCGACAGCACGCATCGCGATCCGATTCGCACAGGCTCGCTGTACGGCTTCTGCCACGTCTACAAGCAGCTCGTCAAGCCGGACACCTGGTTCAAGTATGAGATTGAAGTCCGCGACGATGTGTGGCGAGGTCGCAAGATGACACGCATCAAGATCACCGTCGACGGCGAGGAGCTCTACGAATACATGGACTTCGCGCTGACGTACCCCGCTGGCCACTTCGCGTTTCAGCACCACGATCCGGAAAGCATCGTCCACATCCGCAAGGTTGAAGTGCTGCCAATGGCTGACTGAAAAAATATCGCGGGTCGCTTCTATTCTGCGGCCTTGACCAGTTTCTCGATGGCCGCTTCGATTGGCTCAAGCTGAACCGCGCCGCCGTTGTCGACGATGTGTCGGATCACACCTTTGTGGTCGATCACGTAGATTGTCGGCCAGTTGACAATCTGCCATTGAGTGACGATCGGACCGTCCGTGCTGCCTCCGTCCCACCAGCTTCGCCAGTTGAGCTTC
>JAQBWV010000367.1 GCA_027624335.1 Planctomycetota bacterium | reverse complement strand
AGCAACGCACAGAATGGCGCCACTCCCAGGCGGCAGAGCCAAGGTCGAGCGAGTGATAGCCCATGTGAGAAAAATGGGTCAACACCGGTCTTGAAGGAATTCATGTAACCGGTTGCAGAAATTCCAAAATATCTGTGGAAGTGCCAACGGTCCGGTGGCAAACAAAGGAACTGCGATTCCAGTGTGTGTCTTATTGCTGGATTTCCAGGCCCGCATCCTTCCAGCCGCGGAATCCGCCATCCATCGAGATCACATTCGTGTAGCCCATTTTCTGAAGATTGTCGGCTGCCAGAGCTGAGCGATACCCGCCTCCGCAATACAGCACGATCGTCTCGGCGAGATCAGGAATGCACTCTTCGATGTCGCGTTCGATAATTCCCTTGCCGAGGTGTTCAGCACTCGGCAGGTGGCCACGGCTCCATTCGCTTTCTTCTCGAACGTCCACCAGGCGAAACGATTCGTTAGCTGCCTGCCAGGTGCTCACGTCGCTGACGGTGCATTCCTGAATACGCGAACGTGCGTCGTCGACGATTGCCAGAAAACCCGGTGCGTGATTTGCCATCGGTCGCTACTCCTGTATTGGGTGTGCCAGGCCGGCAAGTTCCGAGAGGTGGTCCAGGACAAGGTCTGGCTGATGATCGCCAGCGTTCTGTGGGAAATCCTCATAAGGTATGTACTGTCGAATCCAGGCGGCTTTCATGCCGAATCGCTTGGCTCCCTGGACGTCTCCCAGCCAGTTATCACCGACATAGAGCGTTGCCTCACGGCGAACATTCAGTGAGGAAACCGCCAGCTCGAACAGCCTGGGGTGCGGTTTCACGTGTCCGACATCTGCCGACACGACGACGACTTCAAACCAGCGATCCAATCCGTGCTGTGCAAGGCTGTGATTGATCGAGCGGCTGCAGGGGTAATTTGAAATGAGCCCCAACCGAAACCGCTGACTGAGACGATCGAGTAGACCATGCACTTCAGGATTCACATGAATCGCCGATACCATCACGTTGAAACGAACTTCCAGTAGATTCGCGATCTGCTCGTCCGTGGCGTCTGTCTCGAACAGTTCGTGGATCAGGCTGCGGGTTGTTCCGGCGAGGTCGTTTTCTTTGAAGTCACCCTCGTACGGTGATCGCCTTTCGCGATGCTGAATTTCCTGCAGTGAAGAGAAGTCGTGTGTACCAAACATGTTTTCGAGGGCAACACTCAATGCGAGGTCGCAGGCGTCGACCTGACTCGGCCCGAACTCGATCAGCGTGTTTCCGTAATCAAAGATCAGGGATTCAAGTTGGTGAGCAAGTTGCTGCATGTCTCGAACGATCTTCCCGTGTGTGGAGCTTGATGCGGCTGTTTTTATGTCGTCTTCACTCACTCTGCGGCTACTTCAGACGGAAAAGTAATCCAGACAGAAAAGTAACAGTGTTGTCGGGATATTGTTTAGAACTGCTGCTCAGCAAGCTCTATGGCTCGTAGCAGTCCTTTGGCCTTGCTGAGTGTCTCTTGATATTCGGATTCCGGGTCACTGTCGGCGACGATGCCTGCTCCCGCCTGAACGTACACCGTCTGGCCCTGCATGACGAGAGTTCTTAGACCGATGCACGTATCCATGTTGCCTGTGAAATCGATGTATCCGATGGCGCCTGCATAGGGGCCTCTTCGATGTCTTTCCTGCTCGTCGATAATTTGCATTGCTCGAACTTTGGGGGCGCCGGAAACCGTTCCAGCGGGCAGACCGGCTCGCAGGGCATCAAGTGCTGAGAGACCTTCGCGAAGCTGGCCGCACACGTTGGACGTGATGTGCATGACATGGCTGTACCGCTCCACAACCATGACATCGCTGAGCCTCACCGAGCCGTATTTCGCCACGCGTCCTACGTCGTTGCGGGCCAGGTCGACAAGCATCACGTGTTCCGCACGCTCTTTTTCGTCGGCCAGAAGTTCGTCAGCGAGAGCCTGGTCCTCAGCAGGAGTTGCTCCGCGTTTACGAGTGCCGGCCAGGGGACGGATGGTGATTTCACCGTCTTCAACTCGCACCATGATTTCTGGCGACGCTCCGACAAGATGCATGCCGGACGATTTCAACAGAAACATGAATGGGCTGGGATTAACGACTCGAAGAGCACGATAGATATCGAGCGGCTTCGATGTCGTTTCAAGCTTCAGTCGCTGGCTGATGACCACCTGAAACACGTCACCCGCCCGGATGTATTCTTTACAGTTTCTGACGGACTGTTCGAATTCCGTCTGTTTGAAGTTGGACTCAAACGTGAGCGTCGGGTCGCCACCGACCGATACGTCGGCAGGCTTGAGGTCTGAAGACTGTTGCTGGAGTTGCTGGCAAAGGTCGTCGACACGAGTCGTGGTCCGGTCGTACTCGGCCTGCAGATCTGTCGCATTGGCATCCGCGTGGCAGACGACCAGAATCGTTTTTCGGATATGGTCGAAGATGACCATTCGATCGAAAAATGCGAACGACATATCAGGAACGTTTCGGTCGTCTTCGGGAGCGTTGGGCAGGTTCTCCACATAACGGATCACATCGTACCCGGCGTAGCCCACGGCTCCGCCACAAAAACGCGGCAACTCAGGCAAGTGAACCGAGCGGTATCGTTTGAGTAGTTCTTCCAGTTCCTTGAGAGGGTCGTCGGCGGTGTACTTTGTGGCCTGATCGCCTTCGGTGACGACGACGTTACGACCGAAAGCGTCGATCCTCAGAAACGGATTGTCGCCCAGAAAACTGAAGCGACCGACCCGTTCGCCTCCGACGACACTTTCGAAAAGGAACGAAGTGTCGCCGCTCAGCCTGGCATAAGCCTGGACAGGTGACAGCGTGTCGCTGGTTAACTGTCGGTAAATGGGGACCAGGTCCACATCAGCAACGAGTCGGCGGAACGTCTGGAAGTCAGGCAGATGTTTCATGTGGTTCTTCAGTCATTTCGTGAATCCAGGAGTCAACGAGTGTCGTCGCTGTACGAGGTCATCAGAGTGCGCAAGGAGATTCGTGCATTTCCCTCAGTCCGTCCGTCGAGCCGATAGAACGTTTGCCGCACACGGTGGTTCGAGCGTTCTGAATTCACCGCTTCAGGAAATATTGACCACGACTCGTCATGTAACTCCTTATCGCTGCTCGGTCGTGTGACGAAACAACCAAAACTGATCTTCAGACTGTGTCAGAAGTTACGTCATTGAAGCTCATCTGAGCGTTCCTTGACAGCCCCTGGGGTGGCAATAGAATTGCCTCGCTTTGCAGTTTGGAGACGAGTGAGCTGTCTTCAGTAGTGGTCACGGATTGAACCGGCTCAGCAGTTGATTTGCCAGTCATCCGGTAACGAAAACAAGCCACGGATTCGGTTGTGCCTGCCCGACGCACATTGTTGTGAGTTATTTGCCAGGCAGATTCCGACCGTCCTTATGAATCGCCACCGGTTGAAACGCTTGAGAATTTCCGCATGAAGAAATGTCGTCGGTGTTCCAAACCCGCCACTCTGCATATCACAGAGCTTCGGCAGGGCGAAGCTACGGAGATTCATCTCTGCGAAACCTGCGCTAAGGACTATCTGAGCCAGGCGGAGGAGCAATCGACACCGCAGGCCGACTTCGAATTCGAACAATTGGACGAAGGGGAAGACCACGAAGTTTCGGATATTGATGATCGCGTCTGCCCAAACTGTGGCATCACATTTCGCGAGTTTCGGACTCAAGGACGGCTTGGTTGCCCTCACGATTATGTCGAATTTGAATCCGACCTGATTCCGCTGATCGAGAATATTCACGGCGAGACTCAACATTGCGGCAAGTTACCGAGGCGGGCTCCAGATTCCAGCCGGCGTCAGCATCAGCTGATTCGACTACGCAGCGAGCTGAAGCTGGCGGTCGAGGAAGAGGACTATGAACGTGCCGCGAAGTTGCGGGACGAGATCCAGGAAGTCGAAGTTCAGTTGCAGGGCGATGTGACGGATAGCGTTTCTGAGGATGATTAAGTTGGCTGCCTGACCTTGCGAGCTGATCAAAGTGCTCATCGACTACAGAGATGACCGATGTGGTGATAGCGTCGAATCTGGTTCGCCTCGCTTGCAGCTGAAGTGCTGAGTTCACGTAGAAGACTTCACACAGAACAACGGACAGGGGAATAACGGTGGACCTTGACAGTCTCACGCAAAGTAGCAGTGAATGGTTGCGTGGCACTGGCCCGGAGTCCGACGTGGTCGTGTCGACGCGGATTCGTCTGGCGCGAAATCTGGCTCAGTTCCCGTTCAACACGCGAGCGGACGATGCCGCTCGAGGACAAATTGCTGAACAGGTTCGTAATTGTCTCGACGATCTGCCGACTCCCAAAGTGCTGCACTATGTTGATGTGCCTTCACTTGATGAAATCTCTCGACAGTTCCTTGTCGAGCGGCAACTGATCAGCCGCGAACTGTCGGAAGGAGACGGACCGCGCGGTGTTGCGTTTTCGCAGACGGAAGACGTCAGCATTATGGTCAACGAGGAGGACCATCTGCGTCTGCAGGTTTTACGAAGCGGACTGGCTCTGAATGATTGCTGGGAAGAAATCGATCGATTGGACGACGCGCTGGAAGAAGAGCTGACCTTTGCCTTTCACGAGAGGTATGGATACCTGACGGCGTGTCCAACGAATGTTGGAACGGGAATCCGAGTCAGCGTGATGTTACACCTTCCCGCTCTGGTCCAGACGCGAGAGATACAGAAGGTGTTTCACAGCCTGCAGAAGATCAATCTGGCGGTTCGAGGACTTTATGGCGAAGGCAGCCAGGCGCTGGGAGACTTCTACCAGATCTCGAATCAGTACACGCTTGGCCTCAGCGAGACAGCAGTGATCGACAAGGTCCGCAGCGTCATTCCGCGACTGCTGGATTACGAACGGCGCGCCCGAAAGGCAATGCTCGAAGAGAAACGAGAACAGCTCCACGACCACATTTCCAGAGCGTCGGGAATTCTCCGCAGCGCGCAGACGATCAGTTCTGAAGAGACTATGCACCTGCTGTCGAGTGTGCGGCTGGGCGTCAACCTCGGGTTGATTGACGACGTCGAAATCTCAACG
>JAQBWV010000001.1 GCA_027624335.1 Planctomycetota bacterium | reverse complement strand
GGCCGACCGGATTTGATTGGTGAGGCTGCACTGTGCATACATGGAATGTCGTCGAGATCACTTCCCGAAATCGCGGGAATAGCGAATCGCCGGAGCTCCCAATTGCCGGAACGTTAAGTCGAACGTGATTCACAATGAGTCAATGCAAAACTGAAACTATGCAGGGACGGAGTTAATGCCAGCACCCCGAACTCCCAAAGTGGCAGCGACATTCGTTCTTCTCGTTTGCAGCATCGCGTCTGGCAGCAACGGCGTAGCGAATGCCGAGGATGCACCTGCCAGTAATCAACCGATTGTCGCGAAGCCGGGACATCCGGCCAACCTCGACGCAAAGACCAGGCGGCATGTGAAAGATGTCGCCCGCCTGGCGTATCTCACGGTTTACGATGGCTGGAGCACAGATGAGGTACTCCTTCAAACCGAACTCAACCAGAAGTTCCTTGCGGAATGCCGAAGTCGAATGCCGGAAATTCCGAGCTTTGATTTCAACTGGACACTGCTCAACCTCCGCAAGGCGGGCGAGCTGGGCGACGTCGAGTCAACAAAACGGCGTCGAGATAATGCGGACAACTACCTGCACGCCGCCGAGATTGCTGCGAGGTTTCTGGAAGATCGTTATTCGGTCAACACGGACCGAGTCCTGTGCGACTCGAAACTTCGAACCGAGTACGACAAAGAAGCACTGAAAGTGGCGCCCGGGATCGATCCCTACCTGCTGAGAAAAGCAAGTCTGACGTTGAGAAAGTCTCGCAGACTGCAGCCAGAACTGGTTCTGCGAGTCGCTGACTGGAAGAAGGACATTGTCGCCATCCCTGCTGAGCAGGCAGAGAAGGAACCTGAGCGAGTCCCTCAGCTGCCAGGCGTCTACATTTTTCGTGACGAAACCGGATACCTCTACATCGGTGAGTCGTCGAATCTCTACGATCGCGTGAAAAAGCACCTCGACCGATCCGACCGCCAATCGCTGGCAAGCTATCTGGAAACCAACGGCGTTCAGGGAGTGACTCTTGAGCTGCATGCGTTCGCTGCGGATTCGCCAGCACGACTGAAACCGATGCGTCGCGCCTACGAGTCCGAGCTGATCCGCAGCCGCAAGCCTCGATTCAACCTGGCTCCGTAGCAGCGACAGGTCCAGTTAGCTGAACAAAGCGAATTGCTCGCTTGTTGCCAGATGTCACGTCACTTCCGGACTGCCCACAGCGAGTCAAACGTTCGTAGATAGATTGTCCCGTTGGAGATCGCCGGTGACGCGGCGATGGCTTCTCCCAGCTCGTTCTGCGCGACCATCTCGAACGTCTTTCCTGCCTTCACGACAGAAATAACTCCGTCACGTGCGGTGAGGTACAGATGCCCGTCCGCGTAGACAGGTGACGCGCGATGCCGCTGTCGTTGAGTCCGCTCGAAGTAGTATTCTTCGCCCGTCTTCTGATCCAGGCAGGCCAGATTGCCATCCGCCATGCACAGGTAAACCAGGCCGTCGTGAATGAGCGGCGATGGCACGTCCGGTGTCCTGGCATGGCTCCACAGGTGAGCTTCTATCGAGTTCGTGATGTCACCCTTTCCGTCCGGTCGCAGGACTCGGACAGGGCCGCGTTTGGCAGTAGGAACGACGATCATACCGTCGGCACAGAGGGGAGACGCGACGAACCTCAGCGTCTTGTCGTAATTGGCTTTGACATTGAGATTCCCGCACCGCCAGATTTCATGCCCATCGAGAAGGTCGTGTGCGATGACATAATCGGCACCGTGTGTGACGAAATACTTCAGTCCGCCGTGGTCGTACATCATCGGCGACGCGTAGGACGACTTGTTCTCGAAAACGCCGTCGGTATGCCGCTTCTGCATCCACAGTTGATTTCCCGTGGCTGCGTCCAGGCAGACGACCAGTCCTTCACTGGGCTTGTCGTTCTGTTCGCCGTGAATCAACTGAAGATAAAGCCGACCATCGTCGAGAACCGGCGTCGATGTCAGACCGAAAGCGATCTTGAACGCGCCGTATCGATCCGGCAGGTCGAGTGACCAAACCTTTTTCCCGTCGACTGTGAAGCAGGCGACGGCACCATTGGCAAACATCGTCCAGACGTGCTTGCCATCGGTCGACGGAGAATTTGCAGCGGAATTTCCTTCGTCGCCGCGAACGTCCTTGTTGCCCTTGCTGACAACCTGGCTCCACTGAGTTTTTCCATCGGTTCCAACGCAAATCAAAGTGAGTTCGTCACCCACGACGGCGGTGAGGAAGACGCGATCACCCCAGACGACCGGAGTCGCTCCGCCCGAGCCGGGGAGTTTCAGCTTCCACGCGACGTTTTTCTCAGAGTCCCACGTGGTCGGCAGTCCTGTTTCGGCACTGATTCCGTCGTTCTTCGGACCTCGCCAGTTAGGCCAGTTTTCAGCTTCAGCTACGGAGCAGAGAACCGTGGCCAAAGCGACAACACAAAGACATTGAACGCCGGCTTGCCGAAGTTGCATGACAGATTCCTCGATGAACAGAGTTGGATTGAGCTAAGGATATAGTCCCCCAAATAACTTTCCGATTTCCAACCACGTCATGCCCGCGCAGGCGGGCACCCACTTTTTCGCACTACGCTGTGAGATTCGCTGGGTTCCCGCGTGCGCGGGAATGACTGAAAGTACTCATTGGAAATTCAATCGAAAAGTCATTTCGGGACAGATTTTAAGGAAGGCCGCATACGCCAAATGACGGCCGTACTACTTCTTTGGGCGATAGCTGTGTGTGGCCTGTCCGAAAATGCTCTCGGCGGCTTCCATAATGGTTTCGGACAACGTGGGGTGAGCGTGTATCGAGTCTGCCAGGTCACGGGCAACCAGTCCCATTTCCACGGCGATCACACCTTCCGCAATCATCTCTCCCGCATTGGTGCCGACGATACCGACGCCCAGCACTCGTTCGGTGGCGGTATCGACGATCAGCTTGGTCAGACCTTCCGTGCGAGCCAGAGACTGAGCACGTCCCGAAGCCGCCCATGGGAAACGGACGACCTTCACGTCGACGCCCGCTGCCTTTGCCTCGTTTTCAGTGATGCCGCACCACGCCAGTTCGGGATCGGTAAACACCACGGCGGGAATCGCGACGTTGTCGAATTCCGCAGGCTCACCCAGTATCGCCTCGACGGCAACCTTTGCTTCACGTGTCGCCTTGTGAGCGAGCATTGGTTCGCCAGCCACGTCACCGATCGCCAGAATGCTGGCATCTGACGTGCGCTGTTTTTTATCGACGGTGATGAAACCCTTTTCGTCGACAGTGACCTTCGTGTTTTCCAGTCCGAACCCGCGGCTGTTTGGGCGACGACCAATCGAGATCAGCACCCGGTCGAATGTCTGCGGCGACTCGACGCCCTCACCTTCCAGTTCGGCGACGATACCCGCTCGCTTCGCCGTCAGACTGGCGACTTTCGTGCTGAGATGGATTGCTTTGAACTGTCCTTCGAGCCGCTTCTGCAGAGGCCGGACAAGATCACGATCTGCTCCTGGAAGCAATCCGGACAGCATCTCAACAACGGTCACCTCAGAACCCAGCGCCGCATACACCGAGCCCATTTCGAGCCCGATATAGCCGCCGCCGACGACCAGCAGTTTCTTCGGGATGTCAGCCAAAGCCAGAGCGCCGGTTGAATCCATAACGCGGTCGTCGCCGAGATCAAAAAAGGCCGGCATCGTTGGCGAAGAGCCCGTAGCGATGATCGCGGTTTTGAACTTGAGCGTTTCCTTGGAGCCGTCGGGGCGCGCCAGTTCCAGTGTGTTCGAGTCGATAAAAGTTGCGTAGGCTTCGACCAGATTGACGCCTCGCGCCTTGCACAACTGGCCAATGCCGCCGGTCAGGCCGCCAATGACCGACTCTTTGAAACTTCGCAGTTTGTCGAGGTCGATCTGTGGTTTGCCGAAACTCAGCCCGCACTCTTTGGCATCTTTGGCTTCGTTGATCAGCTTCGCCACATGCAGCAAAGCCTTCGACGGAATGCACCCTCGCTGCAGACACACGCCGCCCGGAGACGGCTCCGCATTGACCAGAGTGACGCTCAGCCCGTGATCAGCCGCGTGAAAGGCCGCAGGATATCCACCAGGGCCGGCTCCAATAACGACGATATCTACGACAGCTTCAGACATGCAGGTTCTCGTTGATTCTTATTCTGGATGTGCGTGTTGTGTCTGGCATGAATCCGCGAGGAGATGAGTTCTCGAACCGCGGCAGTGTTTGAACCAGACACGCTAGCGGCGTCCGGAGCTGTAGACAACTCCACGGAAGTCGGATCGTTGTTTCCGAGGCGGCATGCTTTCACAGCTCACATCGGCTTTCACGGCTAACATCATCGACTGGCTGCGATCTCACCTTTTCTCAACATTGAATACAGCAGAATGTTGACGGCGATTCGGACCGCGTCGTCGGTCACGTAGCCAGCGCAGGCGATCGACGCCTGACGCTCCAGAGCACAACTGATGTCGTACTTGCTGTAGATCACGACGTAGCGACCATCGATCTCGATGCCCTCCAGAAACGGCTCGCCGCGAACGACGCCGCCTTCGATCGTCGCGTTGCCCGCCTCAACAGTGACGCGACGTTCAACCTGACGCAGATCGTGCATGTTTTCATCGGTGAACAGTTCGTGGTCGACGGGAATGCGTTGCAGCTTTCGGTCCGGGTAAAGCTGCTTCATGAATTCCCGGAAGGCGCCGTCAAACTGGCGTGCCCCGCAACACGCATCCGCCATCAGCAGTCGCCCTCGCCCAAGATATTCCCGCAACTGCTCGCGTTCTGCGGCAGTCGTCGTGAACTGGTGCCGACCGTGCATGACGAGCATCGAATAGTCAAAGAGACTCTTGTCTGAAAGCAGGACCGTTGCCGGTTTAGTCGAAGCGGTCAGCCCGACCGTGCGATTGACCGCCGTCAGAATGTTTCGCGCGGCAGTCGGCGCGGTATCCCATCCACCCGTGTGCCGGATTTGTGCGACCTGTATCAGTCCGCGGCTGATCGCTGAAGTATCGTCCTGTTTCGCCGCGAGCTCTTGCCGCCGAAGTTTGTTGACCGGCTCGCGCCCGGTGGCGTACGTGATGATGTTCGTGCCGACTCGCATTGCCCGCTCGATGCGCCCCCTGAACTGAGCTGGCCGGTCGGGTGGATCGAGCTTTGCCCAGCGGTTCCACAGGCAGCCCAGATCGTTTGGCGAGTACATGATCGCCGTCCGGCAGCCAAATTCAGCTCCCCATAATTCCGAGCTATCGGCATCCAGCAGGTATTCGGTGCGGAATACCGGGTGCTCTGCTGTGAGTCGTTGCAGACTGGTTTCACCGTTGGCGTACATCTTGTCGACGAGGTCGTTGAAGCCAGCCCTGAAGTCTTCCGTCCCGCAACTGTTTACCGCCAGAATGAAACCACCGAGATTCACGTACTCGCGCAGCAGTTCAATTTCCTTTGGAGTGAACTCCGGACGGTTCGCACCCGACAGATACAGAACAGGAGCCTGGTTCAAGTCGCCGACCGACCCGTCGTCGGATGCTCTTGTCAGGTCAACGATCTGCCAGGTCATGAGTTTCGGCCAGCCTTCCGCTCCGGTCAGTCGAGCGGTCAGGTTGCGAATGTCGTTCGGCTGATGGTTCCAGTCTTCGATCTCGTCGACCACCTTCGCCTGTAATCCAAATTTCAACTTGTTGATCAATACGGGAGCCAGCCCTTTTGAGAGAAACAGCAGTGCGAAGCTGGTCGCTGTGATCTCGTCAGTCGCGTTCCCGGCGGGCTCCCATAGGTATGTGCGTCTATTCTGCGTGCCAATCAACTGGCGCGCTCCCGATCGATACCAGTCACTTTCACCGAAGAATCGTCGCCCACTTAACCGACCGGCTCGTTCGAGACCGTACAGATAGTAATACTTCCAGCCTCCCCCTCCAGGATTTCTGGCAACGGAAAAGTGATTGGCCATCCAGCGCACACCGCGTTCGAGAGATTCGTCAATCTCGGGGTTTGCACAGCATTGCGGATTTCCATCGGCGTCCAGTTTGTCATCCTGCTGCAGCATGGCCGACGTCATTACCTGCACGGCGATTCCGGCGACGGTCATGCTGCCTGTGCTGCTGTTGCCTCCTACCGCAGCGTAGCCCCAGCCGCCGTCGGCACTCTGAGCCAGCTCCCAATGATCGCGAGCCCGCTGCCAGACTTCCCGTTCGACAGCGATCCCAGCCATTGCCGCTTCAAACAATCCAAGAACCGCAAACTGCCCGTTACTGTGGTCGCCTCCTGTGTCGATGAGCCCACCGTCCGTGTTGTAGCTCCAGCAGCCTTTCATCTTGCCGCGGTCAATCTGAGCTGCTTCCAGTCGTCGCACGAGACTTCGCATCCTACGTGCGTCGTCCTGATCTTTGACCGTTGCATACACCATCAGTGCCAGCGACGCCTCGTACGTACCCTGTGGCTCCGGGATGGACCGCAGGTACGCCAGCGCCTTCCTGATCGGCAGGTCATCAGCTTTCATACCGCAGTTCAGCAACGCGAGTGTTGCCAGACACGTATTGCCAACAACATGTCCGGACGAGTCCCAGGTTCCGCCTTCCAGCTGCCTGGAAATGAGAGACTTTCGCCCGTTCGTGATCGTCTCTACAACGGCCTGCTCAGTGAGTTCGTTTCCCTGCGCGGTCGCCGACGCGGGCGAAATCAATCCCGCCAGAAGTGCAGACTGAAAAGCAAGCAGGACGCGACTTGCCAACAGCCATCTCCGATGTGCGACAGCAGCAGTTTCCGAACGAATTCCCAGAGCGATCCCGCCTTCTTCATATGGAGTTCCCGGCAGATCGTCGACATCATGAAATCGGTGGCATGACATGGCATCTGACTCCGTGAAGGAATGGTCGACCAGACAGAATCGTCCCGGCAAGGAGTGCATGGTAGCGACTCAGTGACCGCCCTCCGGAATCAAAATGAAGGAATTTATCTCAGGCACGAAAGGCACCGTCACGACGCAGATTATCGACAAGTTGGTTCCCGACAGGGGTGCCGATTCCCGAAGAAAATCATTTCCCGCACGTCCCATTGATGAACCGACCACAGATCGCAACAATGGTCGGCTTCCGACACTTGCGGCGGCTCATATGTACAAATTCTGAAGTAATTGAAAGGGCCGTTCCTGGTCCACCGAGGAATGAGGTTTTGCGATTATGGGACAGACACGAGATTCACTTGAACGGCAACTGGAAGTCGCTCGCGAAAAGCTGAACAAGTACGTCAGCATCCTCGACGAGCGCGGCGTCGATGGAGCCCTTCGAAAACGCGATTCAATCTGGCGAAATCTGGACTCAAAATGCCGCCAGATCCGCACTCGAATGGTAGCCGTGGACGCCATCGCAGCTCGCGAAGCGGAATGCGAGCAACGCAAGGCGGCAGCGGCGGCAGCTGAGTAATTTCTCACCGTAACTTCCCTGGAGCTGGAGCGGCACTCCTGCCGAAAAGGGATGTATCCTGTCGCTGCGTAAGATTAACGGCCTGAATTGCAGGTTGGTGTTTGTACGCAGCACCGGTTTGTCCGGCAGCGCGACTGCCAGCTCGGCCACGAGGTCAAACCGTCAAGTCCCGGAGAGGTGACAGAGTGGCCGATTGTGCAGCACTGGAAATGCTGTGTACCGCAAGGTACCGGGGGTTCAAATCCCCCCCTCTCCGCTCATCCACACGCCTCTGAGTCGTAATCTTATGGCTCAGAGGCTTGTGCGTTTCTGAGCGGCTCTCAGAGAAACGTACTGGTGGCCTTTCTGTGACAGCTTGTGGCGGGTGAGTCCTCTGATGGGGAGCCTCTGATGCCTCAGGAACGTGTCGGAATTAACCTCACGCGGTTATCCAGTGAGATGTTTGCGGCGAACGTCCATCGCGAACGCGGTCACGATGAAACGCCGCATCGATACCCGCTCGCAGAATATTCGCGACCCGGTCGTTCGCTGCTGTTATCGAACAGTCGGCGCAGGTGCATCGACTCGATGTGATTGCCAGAGCCAGCATGGGACAGATCGGCCCCGTGCCCTGATCGCCGAAACCGAAAGCTATACTCCCAGCTCTGCGGGCCATACGATGATCGCGAACCCGCTGGTCACGCAGCGAATTGCAATTACAGAAATCTGTCTGGAAGGAACGAGCTCATGCGACAATTCATTTCAGTGTGGTTGATGACACTCCTTGTTGGAACGGTTGCCATCGGCAGCGGTGAATCAGCTACAGCGGCGGATGACTACGACTACGACCTGGTGCATTCATCTGTCAGCTTCAAGGCACGGCATCTGGGTATCAGTTGGATCCATGGGCGGTTTAACGATGTTGCCGGGAAGTTTTCGCTCGATCGCGAAGACCCGTCAAAGTCGACGTTCGAACTCACGATCAAGGTCGACAGCGTTGACACGGCCAATAAGGCCCGCGACGAGCACCTGCGGCAACCCGACTACTTCGATACCAAACAGTATCCCACCATCGAATTCAAAAGCACGAGTACGAAGGTTATCAAAGGCGGATTCGAAGTAACCGGCGACTTCACCATGCACGGCACGACGAAGAAGGTCACGCTGGTCTTAATGGGTGGCAAAGAGCACGACTTCAAAAAGGTCAAGCGTGTTGCGTTCTCCACCGAATTGTCTCTCAAACGAAGCGATTTCGGTTTCGACAAAAACGCGATCGGACCGATTGGTGACGAGGCGCTCATCATTATTGACTGCGAAGGTGTGCGGAACAGTTGATGCCAGACCCGCTGTTGTATTTGAAGGCGATGGGTGCTGCGGGCATCGTCAGCATGACTTTCGTCCCTGCGATGGTGAGGGCGAGACCACGTGCCGGCAGGACGTGGCTGAATTCCGTGTGTGTCATTGGGTTCGGCCTCGGTCTTGCGGCTGGCTGTTGCGTGTTGTCCTTGCGCTTGAGATGGCCGCCCGCGAATGGCCTGGATCGACTGTTGATGATCGTCGTTCCGGCAGTCCTCGGCATCGAGTTCATTGCGGGAATCCAGCGAGTGCCGCAATGGGCTGCATGGCTGCTGAGACTGACCCTGGCGGCGACGATTCCGGCGATACTGCTGCACGGTTCCATTTACTTGAGTGGCCATGACGACGAGTGGCCACTATGGCGAGCTGGCGTGGTCATGGCGGTGTGCAGTGCCTTGCTGGCAGGCGTCTGGAGTCTGCTTGCCTGGCTGTCCCGCCGATCCGCAGGAGTCTCGATGTCACTGACACTTTGCCTGGCGACGCAGTGTGCCGGCCTGACTGTGATGATGGCTGGCTATATCGGAGGTGGCACAGCGGCTTTTCCATTGGTCGGTGCACTCATTGCTACGTCCATCGGAGCCAGGTTAACTCTGCCTTTCGTCGGCGTACCGACCAGTTTCGTTGCCCCGGCAATCCCCGGAATCGGGGTCGTGGGATTGTTCGGCCTGATCTTTATCGGCTGTTTTTTCGGGCGGCTCCCGACCGGCTCTGCTGTGGTGATGCTGCTCGCTCCACTGCTTTGCTGGATATCAGAGGCGCCGCAGCTACGACATCAGAAGGGCTGGTTGATCGGAATGCTGCGGTTGGTACTGGTCGCAATTCCGTTGGTGGCAGTAGTCGTGGTGGCGAAGCATGATTTTGACCGGGGTATGGCGCCATTATTGGAGGCAGAACATGAGTGACGACTACGAAAAAGGGTACGCCCAATTCGCCCGAATGGTCGGTGAAGAAAACATCGAACAATTGACGGCTCGCTTTCGAGCCGTCTGTCCGGACTTTGAAACGGAAGTTGTCTCCGTGGTCGGTGGTCGCTTCTGGACTCGCGACGGTATCGACCTGAAGACTCGTTCGCTGTGCAGTATCTGTGTGCTGGCCGCGCTGGGCCGCAACAATGCGTTGAAGCTTAACCTGCAGATGGCGCTGCGAAACGGAGCGAGCGTCGAGGAAATCTGCGAAGCAATCATGCAGGTCGCCGTGTATGCAGGCTTCCCTGCCGCGTGGGACGCCCTCGGAAAACTGGAAGAGACGCTCGCAGAAAACGCGTGACTGCCTCGACGATCCCGCGTCTTTCAGGGCTGGCAACTATTTTATCGCCTTACTGGTCTTACCGGATTTGGTCTTCTTCCCGGTTGCTGGTGCGCCCTTTTTCGGTCCGTAGGTCGCCGCCAGGACTTCGTCCACTTTGACGCGGTCATTGCGATCCAGGAACGCAGCCAGCATCGGGTCGTCGGTCTTCTTCATCTGGGCGACGAGTTTGTTCTGCATCGCCTTGACCGTCTCTGCATGAGCCGGGTCAGCAATCAAATTCCTGAGACAATCCGGATCGTTCTTCAGATCGTAGAATTCTTCCGGCACTCGGTGACGAAAGAGATCAACGCGCGCCTGAATTGCCGGGTCGCTCTCGGCGGCTTTGTTCATCGCCGCCATCGTCAGTCCCTCATTGTTGTTGCTGTACCTGTATTTGCCGTCGCTGAACGGGTTGTAGATGTAGCCGAAGTTCTCGTTCTGGACGCACCGCATCGGAACCGCAGCGCCGCCAGCCTTGGAATCGATCTGCGTGAAAACGTGGTCACGTCCTGCCTGAGCCTGGCCGTTCAGCAAGGGCAGAAACGATCGACCGTCCAGGCCACTCGGGCCTTCCGCCCTGGTGGCATCCATAAACGTCGGGAAGAAATCGACGACAGACACAAAGTGTTTGTCATCACGAGTCCCCTGCTTGATGACGCCTGGCCAGCGAACAAGAAGCGGACTTCGTGAGCTGTGGAACCAGGTATTGCACTTGGCAAATGGAACGGCGATGCCATTGTCTGTGATGAACAGAACGAGTGTGTTGTCGGCCTCGCCGGATTCTTTCAGAGCCTGCATCACTTTGCCGAACGTGTCGTCCAGTCGACGAGTGGAATTGAGATAGGTCGCCAGTTCAACACGAACTCCGGGCAGGTCGGGGAGAAATCCTGGAACGGTCACGTCTTCTGGTTTGTAAACACGGGAGGGCATCGCGGCACCGCTCGTCAGCTTCGCCGGGTTGCAGTAGGGGCGGTGCGGGTCGTGCGAGTTGACCATGAAGTAAAACGGCTTCTTCGCTGCCTGGGTTTCTTTCAGAAAGACCTGACTGCGCTGGTAGTAGATGTTGGGATTGCGTCCGTTGCCCAGCTCGTTCTGGTCAAAGTGGTAGTCCCACTGCATCGATTTCTTCGGCGTGGAATGACCCACTTTTCCGAGTATCCCAGTGTGATAACCGGCGGCCTTCAGCGTGGTCACGATGTCTGGTACGTCTTCCCGTGCCGGCATGAATCCCATCGCTCCCGAACGATGGCTGTATCGCCCCGTGGCGATGACCGCTCGACAGGGAGCACAAATCGCCACATTCACATGGGCCTTGTTAAAAAGCAGGCTCTCGGCAGCGAAGGCGTCAAGGTTCGGGGTGAGGTCGTTCGGCCTGCCGCCGTAGACTCCCAGTGATTCGGCGTGAAGATCGTCGGCCGTGAACAGCAGGATGTTCGGACGATCTGCGGCCGAAAGCGTTCCTGAGAGGACAAGCAGAGTTATCGCGACGTGGAGCAGTTTCATGGTAAGTTGCTTTCTCGTCAGAATGTCTGTCAGTGGTTGGACGATGGTTGGCTCGGTCTATCTCTCCGCGAGTAACTGATCGATGGTTCCGCTGCTGTCTGCGAAACGTTTCATGTCGACGCCCATCATGCGGGCCTGAGTCAACCACAGGTTCGCCAGCGGCGTTCCTTCGGGCATGTTGATGTGCTGTCCGGAATGAACGCGTTTTCCTCCGCCCGCCACAATGATCGGCAGGTCGTTGTACTGGTGCGTTGAGCCGTCACCCAATCCGGAGCCATAAGTGAAGAGCGTGTTATCAAGCAGCGACGATCCGTCGGACTGCTCGATCTGGTCCATCTTTTCGAGCAGATAGACATACTGTTCCATGTGAAAACGATCCACTTTGAGTAAATCGTCAATCATTTTCGTCTGGTTATGCGACATGCCGTGATGGCTTCGCGGTTTGTCGAACAGGCTTTCGAACATGTAGGGAGTGTCCCAACGCTCGGGGCCAATCATGAATGTCGTCACGTTCGTGAGCCCCGTCTGCAGCGCAACCACCATCAGATCGCCCATCAGGCGAATGTATTCGCCACGTGGAAGATGGGCTTCGGTCGGCTCATCGAAATCCACTTTAGCGAGTTCGGCCTTCATGGTTTCGAGTCGATCCATCTGTGTTTCTATGGTGCGGATCGAGTCGAAGTACTCGGCAAACTTCTGCCGGTCGGTGTAGCCCAGATCTTTTGTGAGTGATCTGGCGTCTTCAAGCACAAGATCAGTAACGTCCCGGTAGCGATCGACTTCCTGAGTCGAAAACAGTCGGCGATACATTTTGCGAGGGTCGCGAATCGACGGTGCCAGATGCCCGGTGCCGTACCACGAGATATTGTCGAAGTAGATCGACTCTTTGTTGTCTCGATGGCTGTTGCAACTGAATTCGAGCGTCCGAAACGGCGTTGTCTGTCCGACGTGGTCAGCCACGAGATGATCCAGCGTTCGATCCAGCGGCCACGCAGTTCCTTTGATTGTGTACGGCTCGGCGCTGCTCAGGTAACACGACGCACACTGCGCGTGGACGTCGGTGCCTTGCTGAAAGGTTCGATCCATGCCGGTGATGAGGTTGACCTTATTCTTGAACCTCTCCAGCGGTTGCATCGTGGGAGTGAGTTGATCAAGCGGCCTGACACTGAAAGTCGGATCCTGCTTACCCAGCGACGTCATCACATTGCCAAGGTTTCCCTTGGGAATGATGTGGTCAGCCTCGCCGGGAAAGAACCCGCGCCTCACCACGCCAATCGGCACATAGAAATGCGCCATGCGTTGAGGTACTGGCTGTGTGGGAACAGCCATGCTGATACTCTCCATCCACGGAAGAGCCAGAGCCGCACCGCCGAGCCCGCGTAGAAACCGTCGTCTTGAAAGCGACTTCATAGATTCACCATCGCGTGTTATTGAGCAGTGTTTGTGTTGCGTGGATTGGACTTGCTCAGGAATGGCTTGCTCATCATCACTTGCTTGAGCAACGTCTGAATCCTGTAATTATCGGCAGCCGTGGCTTCGGCGATTGCGTCGAGTGCGACTTGATCCGAAGCGGCCAACTCACGAGCCAGTCCAAAAGACAGCAGGTGGCCGGCGAGTCCGCGTGCGAAGCGATCTTTCTCGGCAAGGATCGCGTCTTTGAATTCGACCACGTTCGAGAACTCGTGCTTTCGAAACAGTGTGCCGGACATATCCACGTCTCGACCGTTCTCGTACTTGTCTCGCCAGACACCGATCGGATCGTAATTCTCAAGCGCGAAGCCGAGTGGATCGATCTGTTCGTGGCAGCCTTTGCAGTCGGACCGTTCACGGTGTGCTGAAAGTCGTTCGCGCAGTGTGAGATGTTCTTCCCCCTCAGGCGGTTTTTCACCAAGAGCAGGAACGTCAGCGGGCGGAGGCTCGGGCGGGTTATTAAAGATCACCGTCGCGATCCACGCTCCGCGAGTGATTGGCTGAGTCCGCTCCGGACCGGACGTCATCGTCATGACGGCTGCGTTGGTGATAACTCCACCATTGCGACGATCCGTGACTGGCGCTCGAGTGAATGCGAGAACGGTGACTCCACCGCCGGGACTCTTATGCGCTCCCACGGTCTTACTGCGAAGCGGTCCATATGCTTCTTCGAGCAGTCCGGATCGATAAGTGAAGTCGGAATCAATCAGCTGAGTAATCGGCTGATTTTCAATGAGAACTGTCTCGAACAGCAGCAGCGGCTCCAGCATCATGTGCATGCTGTCGCGGTACTTGGAGAAGTAAAAGTTCGGATACTTCTGCTGATTGGGTACCGAAGAAATGATTCGTTCAAGCTGAAGCCATTGTGCAGGAAAGCTGTCACAGAATCGCTTCAGTTTGTGATCCTGCAGCATCCGATCGATTTGAGCGTTGAGAATCTTCGGATTTGATAATTCACCCGCCGTCGCGGTTTCGAGCAGCATTTGATCGGGAAGACTTCCCCACAGAAAAAACGACAGCCGCGAAGCGAGCTCAAGATCGTCGATATCCTCAGCAGTCTCGCTCTCGCCGGATTTATCGTACAGGTAAAGAAACTTCGGAGAGGAAATTGTCGCGGCATCGACCGACTTCATCGCCTCCGAAAACTCGACGCCCGAGTCAATCTGCCTGATCACGAAGCCGGCGTACCGGTTGAGGACGTCACCGCCGATCGGTCGACGAAAAGCTCGCACCAGGAACGGCTCCAGACGCCGACGTACTTCAAGTCCCTGATCAACTTCTGCTCCCGGCGATTCAAAAAACGTTTCCCAGATACCAACATTCGTGGGGACGAAGTCCGGACTCTGAGTAATCGATTGCCCAAGCTTAAAAAACGCTTCCATCAACAGCGGCGACAGCGACAGGTGATCGCCACGATTATCGAAGCCATGTTCGGCTCGGAGGTCCTGCGGAAAGGCCGCGACTCCAGCAAGGCGAGGCTCGATCATCTGCGACTTACCAAGCGGGCGACTGCCGACGGTCACAACGTCAGCCATCCTGCCACTCTCTGGTCTGAAGTACCCTTTGTGTTCCCGCATCATCCGCTCAGGCAGTGTGAAGACGATGCACTTCAGGTCGAACAGATCGGTCACCGCGTTGTTGTATTGAAAACGGTTCATGCGCCGGATCGGTGCCTGTAGAAACGTCTTCTTCTGCGCGATCGCTGTATGGAGAATCGTTCGCAACTCCGAGATCAGTTGCTGACGCAGATTCGGATCAACCAGCGGCTCGTCTTCCGGCGGCATCTCCTTGAGGTCGAGCACGTCGATGAGAGTGCGAACCAACTCAACGTCTTCAGTCAAGTCGCCGCTTTGCAATTGCAGCAGATTAAGTTCGCCCTCAACATCATCGGCGTCAGCTCCATGGCATTTCGCGCAGTGCTTCTGAATTGCCGGTACGATGATCTTCGCAAACGGATCCGCCTCTGCGCAAAAGGCAGTGTGCATGAGGGACCCCGGGAGCAAGGCCAGAGTCGCAAAGGCCGCGATCCAAACGCTCTGTGGCAAATGAGTCCGCATGAGTGGCAAGTCTCAAGGCGACAAAAACATGGAAAGGCGAATGCGTGCGATGCAACCGCTATGCACGTTGGGGAACTATCCGTTGTGGAATGATTCTAACTCATCAGCTGCAACGATGACGACCGTGGCCCAGCTCCCAGGGCACTCACCGAATCTTCAATCGTATCCTGATTTGTCAGTGATCCTGGTGCTCCTCACCCCGGCAACGGCGTCTCTCAATCGATGATCTGCCGGACCAGCGAACGGTCCTGATAATTCCGATCGGTCACCGGCAGCTGACGTGGCTCCAGAATGGCCTTGAATCAGGCCGATTCGAAACACTCCGCACGACATTCGTCCCGCCACTGAGCCCCGCCCTTCGCGGCAACGCTTTCCGTACAGCGCATTCGAAAAGTTACTTCGGGCACAGTCCTGAATCAGTCGACTGTCGCGTCTTGTCGGACCGCGGTTCTGGCCAATCAATCGTCGATTCCTGCAGTCGCTGTCGACTGGTACTACTATAACCACCGGGAGAATAATACTCAGGCAACATGCATCCTGACGCAGCCACACCAACTACTGCCGCCGTTGCGATTACAAGTCGTCGAATCACCTCAGTCTCCCCCTCAGCTGCGACCGGTTCCTCAGCTCTCATTCCAATCACTGTTGATATCGAACCGGTGGCGGTCGCAGTCTCAGTCAGAGCGGCGAATCCCGTTCGGGTTATGCGAATTGAAGTGATCGTTAAGCGTGGCATCCCCCATCCAGTGGGAGGGAATCCCTCCGTCTCCCTGTTCTGGAGGCGAATCTGGAGGCGGATCCCTGAGACCAATGCAAACGTCAGCGAATTCAGATCGCCGTCGCGGGGATGCGGTACGGCGACTTTGTACGGGTCCAGCGAAAACTTTGCCGCCGCATCAAATCTTCTGCAACTACGTTAGTTGATGCGGGGGAGCTTCGATTGAGCAGCCAGCGGATCGGGATGCACTCGTACGCGTTGCGCCGCTGGCTTGTGACAAGGTTCTTACAATCCTGGGTCGCCGGGAGTCCAAATGTTTGACAAGATAGGCCGTCGACCGTTCTTGTGGATGGGATGGCTCAATCAACGGAGACCGAATCATGGGCATGTTGTTGCAATGGACGCTGCACGTTGTTGACCGTGTAGTCTCGCGAACGCGCATCGTCGCGTTCTGGCTCCTCTGTTTCGGATGCATCTTCACCACTCGGTCAACAGGCGATCAAGGTCCGTTCCAGGGTGGCGGGCAACCGGATCACGTCGCCGTTGCGTGGAGGGAAGCGAGGCAGCTTGAGAGCGAGGACGAGACTCAGGCAGCGTTTCTCAAGTACCTCTCGCTAGCCGGTGGTGAGGCGTCGGCGGTCAAGCTTGGTCGGCCACACGCGAAGGAGTTTCTGGCACTGCTGCACGATCAAGCCCAGGCAGTTCCTGTACCACGACGCCGATTGGTTGAGGGCGATCTTCTGCTTGCCTTGCGTGACAAAGTCAGCGCGGTGATGGCTTATCGGGACGTTGCTGCGAAGATTGCAAAGACGCCACAACAGGGTTGGGAGCAGGGTGTACTGCCGCGAGATGAATACTTCGTTGAGCCTCCTGCGCAACAGCATCAATGGGGCGGACATGATCCGGTCGGACCATTCACAGTTGGGCCTGGCAGCCATCGCGACAACTGGTTGATTCGACGTTTCATCGCGCTCGAAGCGTGGAACGATGCACGTCGAGAGTTCGAACGCGTGTGGCATCTTCATCGAGAGGCCACTCAACCGTATGTTGTTCACTTCCCAACCCATGACAACAAGGGGCAGCAAACCGGGATCAACAGGCACATCGTCCGTCCGGCTGGCTTTAGTGGGTTCGGTTTGCAGTTTGCACTGGATTACGGCTTTTTCCTGCAGCAGCGCGGCGAAGCCAACACCGCTCGTGATGTGTTGATGGAGGCCCTGCTGCAAATAGACATGGATCGCAATCCGAGCCGACAGGATTTCGGCAATCCTGTGGCAGAGACCGACGGACTCGATTTGCCCGATCGTTCTGTGCAGGCGATGCGTCGCCGGTGGAGGCACGGTTACGGCTCATCGGGCATCTCTCGTACCGAATTCATTCGACTGACTTTCGGGACGCTCAAGACGTCCGGGCATGAAGCGGAACTCGTTCGGCAGATCACCGACCGCATTGCCGCAGGAGAGAACCGGCTGCGACGTGTCCTGGCACAAGTTCAATTGCAGCAAGGGCAGCCCGACGAGGCTCGAACTTCAGAGTTGGAATTCATCGCGGCCGCTGGATTCGATCCGGTCAGCACCGCGTTTCGCCGTGCCACGGTTTTTGATGGCGGCATGAAACCACAGGATGCAGTACACGAATTCGAATCAGTGCTGGCTCTGCTGCAACGTGATGAGGATCGCCCTGACCAATGGAATCTGCCTGATGCACTGGAGCCGAACAGCATCGGTCGTGGCATGGCCCAACAGGCTATACCGGCCGTCTTTGGTGATCAGAATGGGGAACTTCGAACGACCACGCTCACGCAACTCGAACGACTCTACACCGCGCTGGGGCAGACGGATCAGTCGCTCGACGTGGCTCGACAACTCGTTCTGCAACAACTGAGGTCAAATTACTACCAGTCGTTCGAACACCTCAGTCGCAAGCACCGTGCGGCGATGCAGTCTGAAAAGTTACTCGCGTGGGCCGCGAAACAACTCGACGCCGCGAAAGACGAGAATGTCCGGGCGAATCTGTATTGGATCCTGGGCGATCGAAGAGCCGCCGCCGCATCGCTTGCGAAGGCAACGCCGAGTCATGAACTCGCTCAATGGAAGGATCGCTTTCGGACCGCTGGCAACGACGACTTTCGGGAATTGCTGAAAGCCCTGATTGCAGCCCATCCGGAGGACACTCAGTCTCAACTGGAGTTGCTGGAGTTAGACGGGGTGACCGACGGGCCGCAGCTTGTCGTACGTTTGGAACTGCTGCTTGAGTCTGACTCGCAATGGGCATTCGGACGTGGCAAGGGGGCGACAAATCAGACTCAGTTCAAAGACCGTTTCGAGTTGGCATATCGGCTGATTCGGATGTACGAACGCGCGGGACAGTTCGACAAACTCCACACTCTCGGATTGCGAATAGCCAGGGGTGAGAAGCCGTTTAAGCTGGCCGATTTCAGCCAGTTCCAATATCGGGATTCCAACGGCGTGCCTGAGCGTGGAAATGCTGCGATCGCCGTTGCGATCCAGTATGCCGACACCGACGGGAAGATCGCGTCGTTGAAAGCGGCACTTGAGAACTCCGTGTGGGCGGGGGCTCGTGCTCAGTTACAGCGGCGCGTTGCAAAGGACAATCCGAAACCGACTGTGGAATTGGGCTGGGCCAATCTGCCGGCTGGACTGCAGCTCATTGCATCGACGGAGAACGTTCTCGCGCTGACTCATGACGACCTCTACGTTTACTCCGGACATCCCTGGGGCGTGGCCGTGCACGATCATGATGGGCAGCCGGTTACACGCATCGCACTGGGCGAAGCTGCTCGGTCCATGGTGGTCATGCAGCAGCACCTGTGGGTTGGATCTCCCAAAGGTCTATTTCGGATCAACCGCACAGACTGGTCAGTCGCGCATCAATGGCTGCACGAAGATGTCGAGAGTAACGATCGCTACGGAAAGAGCTTTCCGGGTACAAAGGATTACTGGTTCGACAACAGTGTCTACACGCTGACGGCAGATGACGACGACCTCTGGATCGGGCTGCATCGCAACGTGCAGCGGCTCAATACTCGGACACTCGAATTGCGAGCGTGGTCGTTCGAAGAACTGAAAATCGATTCGTGGGCGGGCTTCTCCAATATCGTTGTGGATGGTCGTTATGTCTGGGCCAACAGTGATCATGCTGGCGTCCGGCGTTACGACCGAGACTCGGACGAATGGTCGGCTCCTGGTCGCGTCGGACCACGCGAGCCCGTGCGGTTCGTCGGCATCATCGAGGGTCGAGTTTTCGGCAACACCTACGTCGATGATCAATTGAGAAACCGGCTCTGTTTGATCGATCGTGAAACGCTGGCCACCCAGACGATTCAAATCGCTGTAAAGAAAGAGCACGAGCTGATCAACAACCCGCTCAGGTTCTACGGGAAGTATGGCGATCGCCTGGTGTTTGGCGTGGACTGGCCCGCCTTCGTTCTGGACGAAGCCACGCTCACGCTGCTTCCGATTGCGAAAGTCGTGGAGAACTTTTCCGAGCAACTTCAAATTCAGCGAGCGGCTCGTAACGGAAACGCGTCGCTTGCCGGCGCGATTCGTGCGGTGGATCAACTCGATGCCTTTCGAGAAACGTTTGGTCGACCTTATCCGGGGAAGTGGCAGGTTCTTACTTTGCCAGACGGAACTCGAGTCCTGGGCACTCGACAGAATCGCATTCGTTACGAATATCCTCACGAGGATAGCCGTGATTCAATGGCTTCGGCTCAGCACGAGGTCACGGAAATCCAGGGCGGGTTGTTCTTCGTGAAACCCGACGAAGCCGACATTCGACGAGTCTCTGCAGAACCACGGTCCAGTTCCATTCGCGGAGACGTGGTTCGAGCGATCGTGTTTGGGACCGAGCACTCCTGGCTGTGTACCACACTGGGGATCGCGCAGTTCGACCTGCAGCGTGGTATCGAACGCATCTTCACTCGTGCGGATGGACTTTGCTCGAATCGTGTGACAGGAGCCGCTGAGGCGTCCGGGAAAACGTACTTCTCGACATCGTGGGGCGACTCAGGAGGTGGTCTGGCAGTGCTCGATTCAACAACGTCAGTGTTCACGACACTCATGGAGGAGGACGGCCTTCCGACTGGCAAGCTTGAAAGTGTGCAGGTCGATGGTCGACAACTCCGCCTCGTGTTTGGGACGGAGTACCTGCGGCACAATTCGTCGGAGAATCTTCGATACCGGCGATTCCCGCCGCTGGCTTTTGATCCAGAGACGAATCAATTCGGACAGAAGGTTGAGCCGAAGCTTCTGGCGCAAAACGAGGCGGAACCGCGTGAGATCGCCAAGGGGAGCACTGTTCCGTTCCTGGCCGGTGCATTGACGCAGCGTGTCGAACACGAGGGAAAGGTCTACCTGTGTGGAACCCGAGGGCTCGTGATCTCGGATGGAGAAGTGTCTGATCCAACCTTCCCGGAAATCGGGGTCAGGCGGCATATAACTCTCGCGGCGCGTCATCTGGCTGAGGCCAATGCTCGCAAAGTTGAAATCCAGAGTGCGGCAGAACTGGCCGTGGCTCTGCGCGACGAGAATCTGTACTACCGGGCCAACGCGATCGCATCGACCATCCGGATTCAACAAACCGCCCCGGCCAGGTTTCTATCGCTGATGGCCAGCCAGTTGAATGAGAAAAACACCCGCCTGCGCGCAACCGCGCTCTACTTTGTCGTTCGGAATCCGGATGACGAACGAGTCGTCCCGTTGCTGCGTGATCGGCTGCAGGACTCAGATCCACAGATCAGAGCTTTGGCGACGCTGGATCTCGTCCGGCGCGGACACGTCCCCGAGATCAAACAACTCCAGGAAGTGCTCAATGCCGGTTCGAGCAACTACCCCTTCGGAGCAAGGTCGTCGATCGGCGTCGTGACAGGAGCCAACAATCTGCACAGGGCCATTGCACCGCGAGCCACTCCTGAAGTCTTCGAGTGGTTGCTCAATGCGCCACCTCGACTTGGTGAGTACGACTTTCGCGAGACAGTGTTTCCGCAGTTGGGAGCTTCATTGCGACGTCATCCCAAGGCCATCGACATCCTGCTGAAGGTTCGCGACGCGACGAGTTACGACCAGCAAAAACGGGACTTTGCCCGTGATGTGTTTCGCATGGCTGGTCATGACGTGCTGCCGCGACTGCATGCGGCCTTGCAGAGCGATGATCGTGTCGTGCGGTCCAATGCCGCGCGAGCCTGCGGTGCGATTAAGGATCCGTCGTCGATAGAACCGCTCATTCAAGCGACTGACCTGGAAAGCGGACTTTCGCGGGCGTCCATTGTGTGGGCACTTGGGGAACTCAAAGCCAAAGCCGCTCTGCCGGTTCTCGCGACTCTTTACGCTGAAGCAAGGGCCGATGAGAACCGTTCGAACGGATCCGGTTTTCGAGCCAGTCAACAAGCTGCATTCGTGACGTCGCAGTACGACCGCATCAGCAACCTGGAATCTCTGGCGTCGGATTGGGATGAGCTGAAGTCAGCATCGCTGAATCCAGCGGTCGATCCGAGTCAACAGGAAGAGTTGTTACAGCCTCGGCACATTCTGGAGGCCGTTGCGAAAACCGGGCCCGGACTCTCTCAGGACTTCTATCGCGCGCTGGCAGCTTCAAAGGACTCGGAAGCTCGTCAGGAAGCGGCCGAGCACCTGGCCGCAGCACCGCCATCAGATCGTGACAGGAACGTCGTCGTATTAAAGAGCCTGTTGACTGACAGCGTATTAACGATCCGCATCCGAGCCGCCGTCGGCCTGCTCTTGTTCGGCGACATGAACGGGCAGAACGTGATCATGGATGCTTTGAATTCGAAGCGGGAGTGGGAGCAACGGCAAACGCTGGAACAACTGACACGGTTGCGGAATCCCAGCCAGCGAGGCTTTGCACTCGCACGCATCAGGGCCATCGCCGCCGACCGACTCGTCCACGATGAAACCCGTCGCGCCGCAAGTCAACTGCTGAAGTAGAACGCTCGACTGCAGGTGCGGGTCATCCGAGTCATGCGACATATCGTGCTCGTCAGTGTACGGCACAAGGTGGGCCCGATTTCAACGCCGAAGTGGGTCCGTTCTACACGCCTATCTCCACCGACCCGTGTCCGCTAAAGACAGGTGGGGCAACAGATCATCGACGGCCCATTTGCGAACAAGTTCTCTGGGGCCCAGGTCGATTGGCAATTCTTCGATGACGTTTTTCTCTCGGATCGGCGCGATGATCGCGGCTTGCTCGGCCGATAATCGCTTCGTTGAATCCGTGTCGACCAGATTGAGGAAGTTGGCAAAGTGGCCGCCGCCGTTGTTTCTTCCGACAGTCGCTTTGCCCTCCGGTTTCTGCCACTTCAAGTCTGTGAGCTTCAGTTCGCCACCTGGTCCGATCAACTGCGGTTCGATCCAGTCGGCCCAGTCGTACGAGGTGCCGTCGCCGCCGTCCGTGACCTCCAGCGCAAGAATCTTTGCTCCCGTGATATCCAGCTCGATGGCCGTCGAGTGCCCACTCGTTTGCTGAGTGACCACAGGACTACCGAATTTCTTCTCAGCCGCAAAGCTGAAACTGTTTGCCAGAGTGGCGAGCAGGCAGCCAGCCAGCGAAAACAAGTCTGGGGATCAATATTCGAGGCATGTCACTCTTAATGAAAGCATGTTGATATCCTGTTTCAGGCGCGATTTGATCACCTTGCGCCATGACAAAGCGGGCACGAGTATGGGTTAGCTCTCGCGGTATCGCCAGTCGGAGGACAAAGCATGCCGGACGACGAAACACCGACCATCAGCGGTGGTCGGTCAGACGATGCCTGGTTTCTGAGTAGCTCACTGGAGCGAAACCGCCGACGGCATTCGACTATCTCGATCTACCTGCGAGTCGTGCCTGGACCTGCGATTGTCCCTGTCGTATCAGGCAAACAGGCCATTGACGACATGCCCGTGCACATCGGTGAGACGGAAATCGCGTCCGGCGTAGCGGTAGGTAAGCCGCTCGTGGTCGAGGCCAATGGCATGCAGAATCGTGGCATGGAGATCGTGCAGGTGGACCTTATCGACGATCGCCTCGTACCCGTGCTCGTCGGTCGCACCCCAGGTCAGGCCGCCCTTCACGCCACCGCCAGCCAGCCACATTGTATAGCCCTTGTGGTTATGGCCACGTCCGTCCTGCGTCGGGTCATCGGGCGTCCGCCCGAACTCGCCGCCCCAAACGACCAGAGTCTCTTCAAGCATGCCGCGGCTCTGTAAATCGCTGAGCAGCGCAGCCGCAGGCTGGTCCACGCGTCTGGCAGCCTGCGGCATGAGACGGGAAACAAATCCGTGGTGATCCCAATCGGTGTCAGTGATCTCGATAAACCGCACTCCGGCTTCGGCAAAACGTCTAGCCAGCAGACACTGACGACCAAAGTTATCCGTTTCACCCTGCCCGATGCCGTAAGCATCAAGCGTCGATTTCGTTTCGGTGGAGATGTCCAACACCTCCGGCAGTTTATCCTGCATGCGGAAGGCCAGTTCGAACGATTCGATCATTCCTTCGAGTCGCGTGTTGCCGGGTTGCTCGTCAGTGAACTTCCGATTCAACGACTGCAACAGGTCAAGCTGTTGTCGTTGGCCCTGGCTGGTCAGACGCGGATTCGTCAGGTTTCCGATCTCGGCCGATTTGATATTTACGCCAGCTTCTCCGACTGACGTAGCCTGATATGCCGCTGGCAGAAAAGCACTGGCGTAATATCGGCTGCCGCCAAGGGCCTTGAGCGGATTCAGCGAGATGAAGCCGGGCAGGTTGCTGTTCTCTGAGCCGAGTCCGTACAGCACCCACGAACCAATGCTTGGTCGCACAAACTGAAAACTGCCCGTGTGCATCTGCTCGAGTGCCTGCGGGTGGTTGTTGTTGTCGGTGTGCATGCTGTTAATAACGCACAGCTTGTCAGATTGGCTGGCGAGGTGCGGGAACAACTCGGAAACCCACGCTCCGCTCTCACCGTACTGACCGAACTTCCATTGTGAGCCGAACAGTTTGCTGCTTCCGTTGCGACCGGGCTTCAGGTTGTCAGCGTTGAGTTTCGGTTTGTAATCGAAGCTCTCCATTTGCGATGGTCCTCCGCGCATGCAGAGGAAGATTACTCGTTTCGCGCGAGCCGGAAAGTGCGGTCGTTTCGGAGCCAGCGGACTATCGTTTGCCAGTAGCTCCTGCTGGCATAGGCCCGCGAGGGCAAGCCATCCGAAACCTGCGGACGCGGTTTTCAAACAATCACGGCGAGGTAGCTCGCCAGACTGCCGTTGCGAATATCGTTGCGTCATTTCGCTACTTCCCTCAACTTCGTTCCTATTTCACGTGACGAAACTCACTACTGGCCAGCACTGCCTGACACACGCTGAGCCACGTCTGCTGATGGATATCCGATTCCGAGCGGGTTTCGCCTGTCGTCTCAATGAACTCGTGTTTCCCAGCAAGAAAGTTCAATACGACTGACTGCTCTGCTGCTGTCGGCTTTCGAGCCAGTGCCAGTTCATACAGCCAATGCAGTCGCTGCGCGTCATCCATCTGTTTCTGTGACAGCAGTCGCCCGGCAGTATCGTTTGCGAATGTGATCATCGTGGGGCTGTTCATCAGGAACAAAGCCTGCGAAGGCACAGTCGTTTCATCGCGGCGTCCTGTGAGCGAATTCGGATCAGCGAAGTCGAACAACGACAACGTCTCCGGTAACAAGCCCCGCACAACCGGCAGGTAGACGGTTCGATGATCGGTGTTGATCATCTCTGGAGTCAGTTTTACTTTGGAATTGAACTCGTAGTCGCTGAACACTCCAATCTGCTGGATCACTGATCCCTGTGGTCTGTCAGGATTCAGTCGCCCGCTCACTGCCAGCAACGCGTCGCGGAACGGCTCCACTTCAAGCCGCCGCAGGGACATTTGCCACAACAGCACATTGTCCGGATCCAGTTCTGGACCGTTTCCCGCATTGTCGCTACTTAGCTGGTAGGTCCGGCTGAGTACGATTTCACGGATGAGTTGCTTCATTGACCAGTTCTGAGCCATGAACCGCGACGTGAGGTAATCCAGGAGCAGCGGATGGGAAGGCGGCGAGCCAGTCGCGCCGAAATCGTCCGGTGTGTCGACCAGGCCGCGACCAGACAAGTGCTGCCAGACTCGGTTCACCATGACGCGAGCAGTCAGCGGGTTGTCCCTACTGGTGAGCCACTGTGCCAATTGCAATCGGCCACTCTCGCGTCCACTGATTCCGGGCAGGCCAGTCACTTCGACACATCGCAGAACACCGCGCTGCACATGGTCGCCGTGATTCGCCGGCTCGCCACGCACGCGAATGCGGCAGTCTTCCGGCTGTGGATAATCGCGAACACCCATCGCGAACTGTGGCTGTGGAGTCGGGTTTGCTACGAGTTCCGCAAGTTCCGCATCCATATTCCTGATGCGTTCATCCCAATCCTTGATTTCCGCCTCCATCGTGGCGATCTCTTTTCCGAGTGCGTCCTCGTCTGTTCCCGGTTTTCCGAGTTTCCGTTTACTGTCGGCCACTCGCCTTACGACGCGATAGCGATCCGACCGTGCGGTGTTGCGTTTTTGCGTTTGTACTTTCACCGACTCAAGATGCTCATTGGCGGGTCCAGCCAGTTCATCAGCATCAGCGCCGATCGCGGCAAGAGCGGAATCGTTGACTCCCTTAATCCCCATCGGACCAATGCCGTACAGCGTATCCGTGCTCTGCAGAATGCCAGCCAGCGCGTAATAATCCGAAGTCGGGACCGGATCAAACTTGTGATCGTGACACCGCGCACAGCTCACCGAGAGACCTAGAATTCCGCGACAGATGACGTCGATCTGCTCATCAATGATGTCCATGCGAAACAGCTCGCGATTGAGTTCCTCAAGACTTTTTGGCCCCAGCGCCAGAAATCCAGTCGCGATAATCTGTCGATCACGCTGCTCACGGTTTCCCGCCGGCAACAGATCCCCGGCAATCTGTTGCGCGATGAATTGATCGTAGGGCAGGTCAGCATTGAACGCGTCAATGACCCAGTCGCGATAACGCCAGGCGTTATGCCAGGCCATGTTCCTGGCGCGACCATTGCTTTCCGAGAAACGCGCCACGTCCAGCCAGTGTCGTCCCCAGCGTTCGCCGAAATGCGGCGAATTCAACAGGTAATCGACAACAGGCTCAATTGGCATCGACTGAAACTGCTGCAACTCATCAGGAGTCGGTGGCAATCCAACGATGTCAAAAAACAAACGTCGCAACAACACACGCTGCGGTGCATCGGCGGCGGCTTGAATATTACGCTCTTCCCGTCTCGCCAATACGAAACGATCGAGGTCACTGCGCGGCCAGGTCTTGTTGATAACGTTCGGTGGCGACGGAAACCGCACCGGCTGCAATGACCAGAAATCACGTGAGCGTGAGAAATCGAATGACGCCGCGACCGGCTTTCCATCACGTGGATCGGGCGCCCCCATCGTGATCCATTCAGTGACATCTTTAATGACGGATGCCGGCAAGGGGCCTCCGTCCGGCGGCATTTCGAGATCCTGTTCATGTCGTATCGCCGCCAGCAGGAGACTCTGGTCCGGCTTCCCTGGTACCACGGCCGGTCCCGCGTCCCCGCCTCGCCGAATCCCCTCTCGGGTGTCAAGTTGCAAAGCGCCGCGGAGTTCTCCTTTCGTCACTGAGGCAGCCGAGTGACACTCGTAGCAATGTTTCATCAGGATTGGTCGAATCTTCTTTTCAAAGAAGGTAACTCCTTCCGCAGAGTCGTCGGCATTAACCGTTCCGGTCGAAATCGTGAACATGACACAAACACACGTGACGACTCTGTAAAGCCGGTTGCCGGGACTCCGGACAACCCGCCATGAAGGCGAGAGTCGCGGAAGTGTTCGAAGCGATAGCCATCGCGAGTTCATGACACGATTCCTGGTACGAAGCCAGTACATGGGGTGGGAGCCGATAGTTGATCGTACTGTTTGGACAAGGTCACTTTGGCTGGAACACTGTTTCGAGACAAGGAATCGAACCAATCAACGTGCAGGGTGCATTAAGAGAAGCGGATTGCAGTTGCGATCTCTTTGCCAATGGTGCGTTCCGCGCCGCTTCACACACTCTGCAGTTCCTGGTTTTCTCGTCGACTCGACACTGGTTTTTATTCAGACGACTACTCGTTGAAGTCCGACGGAGCCCGCACTTCGATGGTCGGCTTCCTCCCGTAGATGACGCCCGTGTGGCTGCTTTGATCGAGTTCGGAAATCAGCTTCGCATACTGAGGTCTGTATCTGGAGATGCGCTCGATGGCAGCGTCTCGTTTCGCTTTGGAAACTGCGAGTCCCTTGCCGTCAGAAGGGTCAACACTTCCCGTCAGACTTCGCCCCACATAAATCATCGAAGCGACCGTGTGCATCGTGTAGTTGTGATGGTCGATCAGACGGATCAGCCGCTCGTGTTCAGCAACCGAAAGCGATTTGCGTTTACTGTAGGCACGTTCGATTGTCTGCTTCATCTCCGACAGGATCGGCCAGTAGGCAGCGATGTAGAACCCGGGATTATTCGCTCCCGGATAACGATTGAAGAAGGAAGCGACGATCGGTTCTTTACTCGCTATTTCCACGTCGGGACCGTCTTTAAACGCGTTGATCAGGGCGTTCTCCAACAGGTCGTAATACTCCTTTACTTCGACGCCAGCTTCGCCGTAGAGGGCTTTGTAGTATCTCGTCTCAGCAGCCTCTGCATCGAAGTCGTAATCCCACATCAATCGCCCAAGCAGATAGTGTCCGGCGCCCAGTAATTCGTACGAGTGGGCAATGTAGTGATAACCGCCATCGACGCCGTGATTCTTCTGTGCCCGACATTTGGCAATAACGTGCTTCGTCACCGGAGCAATCATGTACAACGGCGTCTGGTCGTAATGCCAGATATCGTACTTGTAGAAGGTGCCGGCAGCGGAATGCCAACCGCGTTCCACCACCGCCTCAGACCACTCGTCGCCTTCGTAGAAGGCCCCCTGGGAAAATCCGCTGTTTGTCGGATGAACGAGAAACAGCATCGGGTGCGGCTTCACATTCTGCGGCGCGTACTTGTAGTCAAGATAAATGATGACTCCGAGCCTTTTCTCCGGATGCACTTTTGCCACTCGTTCAGCAATCTGATTACTGAATGTGATGATTCGATCGGTCAGAACTCTTCGCCCGTCGGGACGCGTTCGACCGGAATCGAGAGCCTGGCATTTCAGACACGTGCAGAATTTACGACCGTCGTTGGCGGCGATCGAGAACATGTCGGATTTCGGATACTTGTTGAAATGTTCAATCGCCGTGCTCGCAAAATGCTGGACGACTTCCGGGTTACTGGTGCATACCTGACCGCCTCGTTTCTCCGCGTAATGCTTCGGATAACGCTGACCGTCGATCTCAGCAAACCATTCCGGGTGCTGCTTGCCGTAAATCTCAGGTGACATGATCCGATGCCAGTTGTGCTCGTGTCGTACTTCCAGAGGATGCCCGAGACGCAATCGTCGACCGAAGATCTGGTTGGCCATACCCTCGGGAGACTTTGTGAACTGCCGATAGGAGCAATCCGGGCCATCGACGAGGTGCATCGACCTGATCGTCAGATCGGTCTGCGCAGGAGTGATTGTGCCGAGGTCATCATGCCAGGCGAACAACATTCCGAAGTAGCGTTCCAGGAACTCATACGTTCCGTACAACGTGCCCGGCTCCATACCGTTTCTTCCGGCAACCTGGTGAGCTCCAACTTTCGGCGTATCTCGACCGACAATATGAATGTCCTGACCAATCGATCGAATCCGAAACCCTTCCGGGCCAACACCAACTGTCGTGACACCGGCATTACTGGACCAGGAGTTCCGCCCGAAGAAAATCGTTGGCACACCCGGTACCGGCTTCTCCACTCGCACAGGTTCCGTACCCGTCGCTCTTGTTGTCAGCTCGCGATATTCCTTCAGCGCAAGAACGGCAGCCGGATCCGCCTCGTCGTTCGGCAGGCAGAACATGTTGTGTACCGGTTTGCCGTTCCTCACCAGGACAATACTGATGTTCTCGTCAGTCGGTTCAGGCCGTACCGGCGAATCGCCAGCCACACACGGTGACGACAGAACGCCGACCAGGGCGAAGCTGAGTAACCCGTGAATCCTCTGGTTCGTCATCTGCGTTCAACCTTTTCGTCACGGAGTGGCGTCAAATTTGTTCGTCCATCTGCCGTAGCCATCGTCGCCGGACAGTGAGTCATTTCAGCGACTCAGTGGCGAACGTTGGAAAAGCAATGTTGCACAGTTCGCGTCAGAACAGACCGGCGATTGGTTCATCGCGGTTGATGTTCTGCAGGATGTCGCGTGGGACGCCTGGTACCAGTCGCAGTTCGCTGACGTCGAACAGCGTGTGCATGATTGTTGCGAAGAGGTGCGACGGCGCGAACGGTTCCGATGCCGGGCGAGCGGCAGTGCGATCGGACTGGCCGATGACCTGTCCCATCTTCAGGCCGCCACCGTGGAGCAATAGTGGAGTCAGCTCACCATAGTGGTCCCGGCCTCCGTTACCGTTGATCCTTGGACTACGACCCATTTCGCCAGTCACGATCAGCAGGATATCGTCAGACAATCCTCGTTCCTCGACATCGTGAATGAACGCAGCAACCGCATGGTCGACCTGTGAGCCAAGCCATCTCATGCCTCCGAGGTTCCTGGGACTGTTGCCATTGCTGTGCATGTCCCAGCCGCAGTCCGAGACCGTTACGAAACCGCAACCTGATTCACACAGCCGCCTGGCAAGCAACAGTTGGCGTCCCAGCAGGTTGCTGGACCGTCGCATGTCGCCCCATTTCTGCACGTCTTCATTCGAGAAAAGATGCTGCGTGTCGTAGCGTGCGACCGTCCTGGCGTCTTCTCTCGTCAGGTCAAACGCGATGGCTGCTCCGTTACTGATAACGTCAAACGCCTGTTGCTGATACTCGTCGGTAAACTCGAGCAGCCTTTGCGTGTCGATGTCCCGGCGAATCTGGTCCAGACTGCCGAGCAGCGATCGTCGATCGCCGAAACGCTCGGGACTCAACTTCAGCTCCATGTTCTTCTTCAGCTCTCCGCCACCGATCGGGTTGAATGCTTCAAAGTTCTTTCCGAGCGGTCCGGCCTGAGTCAGCGTCGGCAGCGCACCGGTCTCGAAGTTACTGCCGATCTTCATGTCCGGGGCAATGGCTTCCGGCAGGATCAATGTGTTCGTCGGGATGCCTGTTTGAGAATTGTTGTTTCCCACCACGCGTGCATAGACCGAGCCGGCACTGGCTCCTTGAGAATCACCGCCGCTGACCACGCTCCCATAGCTATGACCCGCGTTCTTTGATCCATACGACCTGACGACCGTGAACTTGTCCGCCAGCTTTGCGAGTTGCGGGAAGGTACTGCCGAACGTAATGCCTGGCAGACCCGTCTGGACCTCGCCGTTGACACTGTGGAATTCCGCCGGGGCCGTCATTTTTGGATCGAACAACTCGATATGAGACGGTCCTCCCTGCAAAAACAGCAGCACGACGGACTTCTGCCTGACGACGCTGGACGGTAAGGATGCCTCGGCCCGACTGCGCAGAAGTTTCGCCAGTGAAAGACCGCCGAACCCAAGCGTGCCGACTCGCAGAAACTCGCGACGAGCGAGCCCTTCGCAGGTACGATCCGGTCGATGATCAAGCAGATTGAGCATGAAATATTCAGTCTGACAGATGACACGTGATTCGAAACACACTCGAATACTTCCAGCGAACGAAATTCCATCGCTGCGGCAGGAAGATAGCCCGCTCCAAGGTAATCGACGCCGCGTTCTCCTGACCACGCAGATTTATCGACTGTTCGGAATTCTAGCCAGGCCGGATTCCGAAACTTCATCGATACAGAGGTTGCGCCCCACGCGGCCATGAGTGGGGCGTTTGACTGTCGCCGAGCAGGGTCGGTTCCTATCGGGCGTTCGCGTGTGATTTGCGTGTGCGGCCGGTAGGAACCGGCCCTACGGAAGCTGCCGGAAGCGATGGCCCAATGTCACCAGCTTTGGCACTGGACGCCGCCCGAGCGGTTCTCAACAACAGTGAAACTGCAGGAGCCCTCACCGGGTACGCTGCTACCAGTGCGGCTGTGGATGCTGATACGTTACACCGCTCAGCAGTTTCGCTGATTCAGGAACAACCATGAAACGACGACGACAATCTGTGCTGACCACGCTGTTCTGCGGACTGCTTTGGTCAACGTTCTACTCCGGAGCAGCGTCCGCCCAGCCAGGGCTGCAGTCCGAAGAACGCTCGGCACTGGACCTGCTGCCGCCTGGCTGCGTGGCGGTCGTCGAGATCGCCCACCCCGATCAACTGCTCACCACGCTGACCGAGCACGCTGTCTGGAAAAAGATTCTGAAGCAGCCGGAATATCATGCAGCCGTGTCCAACCCTGGATATCTGATGTTTCTGGGAATCCGAACTCACATCGAAACACAGATCGGAATGAGTTGGCGTGAGGCTTACGACACCGTGCTTGGCGGTGGCGTTACCATCGCATTCGACCAGGAAACTCAGGGTGTTGTCACGCTCATCCGATCTCGCGACGCCGGCAAACTTCAGAGTGCCGCGAAGAAGCTCATCGAACTCGGTCGTCAGGATGCAAAATTCAAGGGGAAAGATCCGCTGCCAGAAGTCGACTACCGTGGCATCACCGTATACGGCAAAGACGATGGTCGATTTGCGATCGTCGGACCGTGGCTCGTCATGGTCAATAAGAACAAGTTGGGACAGAAACTCATTGATACGTTGCTGGACGGTTCCGTTGATTCGGTCAGCGACAACAAACAGTTTGCAAACGCCAGAACTACGATCAGCGGCGAACCAACCGTCTGGGGCTGGTTCGACGTCAGCACGGTCCGCGACGCGGGGCTCGCAAAAGGTCTGGAGAAGAATCAGACACCGAATCCTGCCGTCGAACTTCTCGCCGGCGGAGTCCTTACAAACATCCGCCAGACGCCGTACATCACGGCTGCTTTGTACGTTTCCCCCGAATCCACACGTCTGCAACTTGCCGCACCACATAAAGCGGAATGGGTCGAGGAGTTTCGCGAATACTGGTTTGGCCCGGACGGAAGCGGCGCGGCAGAACCGCCGCTTGAAACGGACTCGACGATTCTTTCACTCAGCACCTATCGCAAGGTCTCCGACATGTGGCTGAGGGCAGGAGATCTGTTTGATGAGCGAATCAATGACCAACTCGCAAAGGCTGACGCCAACCTTACGACGTTGTTTTCCGGCAAGGATTTTGGAGAGGACATTCTCGGTTCGTTCTCGCCACACCTGCAGCTCATCGTCAATCGGCAGAACTTCGAAAACGTGTTTCCGAAACCCGCCATTCGACTGCCGAGTTTCGCATTGGCCGGTCGACTGGAAAGCGCTGAGGAAACTCGCACAGAATTGCGACGGACATTCCAGAGTTTCGTCGGATTCCTGAACGTGATCGGTGCGATGGAGGGCAATCCACAACTCGACCAGGACATCGAAATCCACCGCGACAACAAGATTTATACCGCGACCTTCGTGCTGGAACCGTCGGAGAAAACTTCTGAGCGAGCGAAGATCCAGTTCAACTTCTCGCCAACTCTCGCCTTTGCCGACGACAGATTCTTCATTGCCAGCACGAAGCAACTGGCGAAGGATCTCGTGGACGCGTCACACGGTGAGCAGCGAACCGAGCGAGCGGCGTCTAACACGGTCGCTAGACTCGACACAGAGAAGCTGGGGCAAGTCCTCGACGATAATCGCGAACATCTCATCGCTCAGAACATGATTAAAGAAGGCCATGACCGCGGCGAAGCAGAACGACAGATCCACATACTGCTGGAGCTACTCAGCCTGCTCCGCGAAGTTTCATTTGACGTGCGGACGACCGACGGTCTGTTGAAACTTGAACTGGCGATTCAGACTCAGAAGTAGAGTGGGACATGTCAAACGACATTATGGCGGTCGATCCGGGCTGGGCCTGGGCGCCCTTTGAACCGTCCGCCGAGCAACCGTGGAACCGACGCCGCGCCGCGCATCTGTGCCGGCGTGCTGGATTCGGAGCCACATCGGAAGAGCTGGACCGGATCGTGAAAACGGATCCGACAGATTTCGTTGCCAGTGTCATTCGGCAAGCGACCGCCGCGGCGCAAATTGATCCCGCAGCAGACGCTCTGGCGACGGCGATGCTGGCGACCGGAAATTCAAAGAACCTGGCGGCCTGGTGGCTGTATCGGATGCTGAATTCCCAGTGGCCCGGCGACAACGCACCGTCACACAGCCCGTTACTGGAAAAGCTCGCTCTCTTCTGGCATGGCCACTTCGCGACGGGCGCGGACAAGGTCGACGACGTGGAAATGATGTTCGACCAGAACCGGTTGCTGCGTCGACATGCAGTGGGCGACTTAGGCACGATGGTTCTGGAGATCTCCCGCAACCCGGCGATGCTGGTTTATCTTGACTCAGCGACGAACAGGAAGGCTCACCCGAACGAGAACTTCGCCAGGGAAATCATGGAGCTGTTCTGCCTGGGTGAGGGCAACTACAGCGAACGGGACATTCAGGAACTGGCCCGTTGCTTCACCGGGTGGGAAGTTCGTCGAAATAGTTTCCGATTCAACCGGTTTCAGCACGACACTGGCTCGAAGTCAATCCTCGGAGAAACCGGCGCATTCGGCGGGGAAGAAGGCATCGCGGTCGTGCTTAAGCAGAAGGCTCTGCCGAGATTTATCGTCGGTAAATTGATCCGTTTCTTTATGTTTGACGAGCCTTCAGCGCCAGAACAACTTGTCGAACCGCTCGCGCAACTGCTCCGCAGGTCTGACTTGCAGATCGGGCCGGTAATCGAGCGGATCCTTGCCAGCAATCTGTTCCACTCGTCTTTCGCCGTCGGCAGAAAAGTCCGCTCGCCGGTCGAGCTTGGAATTGGCCTGTTACGTTGCCTGCATGGTTCATCAAACCTCGAACTTGTCGCACGCGGGCTCGATGAGATCGGGCAGGCTGTCTTTTATCCACCCAACGTTAAAGGCTGGGATGGTGGCCGAAGCTGGATCAACACATCGACACTGCTTGGTCGTTCGAACCTCGTCGGCGAGATCCTGCGACACGACAAGACACGCTTCGCCGGGCAGTCTCTGGAATCACTGGCAACCCGATACGGTGTCGCGTCGCCACCGAAACTTATTGAATGGCTGGACGAACTATTCCTTGCGGCTCCGCTGGGTACCAGGGCAAAACAGGAACTTGTCGAGTTCGCTGCCCAGACGTCCGGCAACTCGTCGCGGCGCATCGCCGAACTGATTCACACGCTGAGTACCGTGCCGCAATTCCACCTCGCCTGACTACCTGCCCATGCTCTGCCATCCTGACGAGCAAAGACCGATCCAAAACAGAATGTCGTCTCCATGACCACTCGCCGAAGTTTTCTGAAAACATCGTTCGGAACATCCGCAGTTGTCTCACTCGGGACAACTGCCCCCCGGTTCCTGTTGCGAGCCTGCGGCGCTGACGCGAATCCCGCAGGCGAAAACATTCTCGTCGTGATTCAGCTGTCCGGCGGCAATGATGGACTGAACACCATTGCTCCGTTCAGGGAAGAAGTCTATCGGCGTGCAAGACCCGTTCTCGCTGTTCGCTCAGAAGATGCGTTGAAGATCGACGATTCACTTGGCTTTCATCCGGCAGCTCAGGGGCTTTCCGATCTGCTCGAAAATAACTGTCTGGCGATCGTCCAGGGAGTCGGCTATCCAAACCCGAATCGGTCTCACTTTGAGTCCATGGATATCTGGCATACCTGCCGCCGCAAAACCTCAATCCGTAAAGACGGCTGGCTGGGTCGATTTCTCGATGTGTCTCAGCAGGGCAAAGCGATCAACCTGCCGGCGATCCATCTGGGGCATGAGCAACAGCCACTGGCTCTGGCATCTCAGGAGATCCGAGTACCGTCGGTGACGTCACTGCGGAAGTTTCGCCTGACCGAGAGCAGTCAGAAGATGCGTCAGACGATTGCCCAGATAGGACGTGGGGCTTCTTCCGGAGACGATTTACTCGGCTTCGTGCAGACCAGCACCGGATCCGCACTCTCAGCCAGCGAACAGATCGAAGTGGCCAGTGGAAATTACAGCACCGACATCACTTATCCAGACAGTGGGCTTGCTCAGAAGCTGAAAACCGTCGCACAGCTCATCGATTCCGGACTGCAGACACGGATCTATTACGTGACGCTCGACGGATTCGACACCCACTCGCGACAGGCTCCCGTTCATGCGGCACTGCTGAAAGAGTTGAGTTCCGCGCTGGACTCATTCGTCCGCGATCTCGACGAACACGGTCACGGGAATCGAGTCCTGACGATGGCTTTCAGCGAGTTCGGAAGGCGACTGAAAGAAAATGCCAGCGAAGGAACCGATCACGGGGCAGCCGCTCCAGTATTCCTCGCCGGACAAGGAGTGAAGCCCGGACTGCATGGTAAACAACCTGCCGTGCATGATCTCGACGATGGCGACGTGAAGTTTCACACTGATTTTCGACATGTTTACGCCACCGTGCTTGATGGGTGGCTGGGGGTCGCGAGTGCATCAATTCTGGGTGACACTTACACGCCAGTCCCTGCGTTGAAGAGCTGACAATCACCACCAGCGACAGTGACAGCACGCAGAAACTCCAGTAGGGCCGACGGTGCTGGCCCAAGAAGTGAGACCGGCATAGCCAGTCCTGCTCAACCCTCTTCGTCATGGATTCGCAGCAACTCAGCGGCGCAAATACGAGCGGCCTCGCGGTGACCGTGTTCGTTCCAGTGGCCTTCGCCGGGATTGGTATTTGAGAAACCGTGCAGATAGACGTTCTGCATTCTGGCGAATTTCAGAAGTCTCGAAGAAAGCGGAATCACCGGAATTCCGGATCGCTCACCGAACTTTACGAGACGTCGATCTGCATATCCAAGGTCACTCACGCGCAGTCGTTTGGCGTAAGCCTGTCTTAGCTGATCGTCTGGATTGACCTGAATGCCGGATGTCACCAGCGTCACGGCGAACTGACAGTTCTGTTGCTGACATTCCAGGTTCATCTGCTCGATCAGCCTCTCGGTCAACCGCCATGCGGCTCGCCACTCCTCCGACGTAGGCGTTACGAAGCACTGATCGTCCAAACCAATCTCGTCCGAATTCGCGGCCTGAACTGACTCATCCGCCATAGCTGGTTTGGATGATGCTCGTCTCCGCGACAGTTCGCCATGATAAACCGCTCTGGCCACCTGAAGGACCCGCGAGGCGTTGTAGAGTTTTGTTTTGAGGCGGAACGAACGACTCAACGTGTTCTGAAATGCGGGATCAGACCGAAAAGTGAAGTCTGGCCTGAGTTCGCCATTAATCAGTTCAAAGAACGGCCGCAGTCGCTCAGGCTCCAGCTCACGCGAGTTGTTTCGAATATCATTGCCCGCTAGAAAAGCGAGCAGCACGACATCCGGTTTGAACTGCCAGACGTGATGCCGGAGCATCAGCAGTTCCTGGGCAGTTCCAAACCCGGAAACGCCGAAACTCAGCACTTCAAACCGCTGATTCGTGCCGGCACCGCGCTCGGCGAGTTCCCGTTCGAGAACGCTGGCAAACATCGCTTCCACCGGCACCTGTAACGCCTCTATGTACGAATCACCCAGCACAGCGACTCGAATAACACCCTGCGGGTTCTCGAGAGAATGTTCTCTGTCGCGAAATCCTGCGGAGTTAATTTCAAACTCACCGAACCCTTCCTTCGTCCAGTACCCTCGAAACCCTGGACGGAGTCGAGTGCCACAATATTCGTCGGGTTCGTAAGGCAGAGGATACGAAACATCTGCGAGGATCAGCAGACCCTCGGCCAATAGACATCCAAGCACACAGCCACACAACGCGAACAGCAGCCGCTTCCTGATCGAAATTCGTTTTCGTATCCGCAGCGACAGCGTGCCTTTTGAAGTAGCTTCGTCACGCATGTGATGGCCTGTTGATCATAACTTCGTTCGAAATGCGACGATCCGTTCACACCTACGGATGGCGTGCCGAAACACTTCCAATGCGAACAAGAACGGTTCTGGCAAACAGTCGAGACAACTGATCCTGTCGAATCCGGAAGGCGGATCCATGATTCCGTGCCGAGCCATCTTCGCGGACATGCATTCGCATCTCGACCATCACTTCACGACATGCAATGAGACTCACGAGTGACTCCACCGCCGGTTGCTGACAGAACAGGACGGAGTCGTAATGAAACTCCTCATCACGACCTGCGCCGCGAGACGTCGCTCCCACGAATGCAGTTTCAGTCAGCTTCTCGGACAGTCGACTCTGCAGCATATCGAAGGTCCAGTAGCCGACAGAATCATTCCGGAATCGCAGTTCAATGCGGCGACCACGGGTGTCGACCGATAGTCGCAGGTGGTGAGAATTCTCGCGACTCGTCAACGTCGAGTAGAGAGCGACTCGACCATTGTCGTCGACGTAACCGTACTTCGGAATTCGATCCCGATGAGCCAAACCGTCAGTCCAGACTGGTTCCTTCAGAAAGAGATTCATCCGTTTCGAAGCGGATGAAGTTGTATCGCCGCTGCGATGTGACTTCAGTTCCATTCCGAGGAAATCGCCAAGCGGGCTGTTGTTCTCCGGAATGTCAAGCAGCGTCTCCAGTGTGTACCCGATTCCTGTCGACCCACTTCGTTGCGTTGGCACAAACCCGCGAGCAGAAATCTGATCGAACTGAGGAAGAAACATGTGCAGCGCCGGGCCCTTTAACGGCGGCCCGCGATTCGTCCACGGTGAATGAATTCCGAACTGCCCCGGTTTCGCATCTGCGACAGAAAGCCCGAAGTGCGCATAGAGAATTCTCAATTCACGTTCATCGCTGGAATCGAGGATTCGGCAATGGAACTCAGGCACGCTTCCGCTGTGCGACTCGGTGGATCGAGCAAACAGCAAGACTGCGCCCGACGAATAATCCACCAGTGATGCCGCCTCAGCAATTCGAAATTGCGACGGCGCCCCACGCTCAGCACGCTGCCAGGTTCCGGCGAATCGTCCAGTGCCGCCATCGGTTTTCCAGACAGTCACTACCGGCACCCGTGCCGGTGAGGAACGGTCACTCGACGCAGGCAACAGCGTTTCGGCGAGTCTGGGCATCTCAACGACGAAGCCATCCTGCTCGAGTCCGCCTTGCACTGGTTGCTCGGGCAGAACAAGAAAGAACAACGCGTCGGCGTCGCTGGAATTGAGCAGACCCGCGACGGCGGCTGTTTCCGCCGATTCATCATCCGCACGGACCGTCATCCAGCTCAGAAATAAAGACCCGGACAGGCACAGCGCGATGATTGCTCTTGCGGATCGAAGCGGCATCGTCATCTCGATTCCAGACCCCGCCGTAGATTTCCAGGACGTGTTCAGACGTTGAACAGAAAGTGGCAGATGTCTCCATCCTGCATCACGTAGGACTTGCCCTCAATTCTCAGTTTGCCAGCGGCTCGAATCTCTTTCTCGCTGCCATACTTTTCGAGATCCGCCAACGAGTAAACCTCGACACGAATGAAGCCTCGTTCAAAGTCGGTATGAATGACTCCGGCAGCCTGAGGCGCCGTCGCGCCGATCGGAATCGTCCAGGCTCGGACTTCTTTCTCGCCTGCGGTGAAATAACTTGCCAGGCCAAGGGTGTGATACGTCGCTCGCGCCAGCGGTGCGAGAGCCGGTTCAGTCAACCCGATTGACTCCAGCAGTTCCTGGCGATCGGCTTCGTCGACCTCAGCCAGTTCAGCCTCAAGTTTGGCACACACCGGAACCACATCTGCGCCGGACTTCGAAGCAAACTCTCGCACCTGCTGTACCAGTGGTCCTTCACCTGTGAGGTCATCTTCACTGACGTTGGCAACGTACAGAATCGGCTTGGCAGTCATCAGTCCATAACCATTAACGACCCTTCTTTCTTTGGGGTCGAGATCGAGCGTCCGAATCGACACAGAATCGTTGACACTGGCCAGACACTTCTGAATGACGGAAACGGCAAGTTTCGCATCAGCGTCGCCACCGCGAGCGGTCCGTTCAACTTTCGGCAGTGTGTTGTCCAGCGTCTGCATGTCTGCCAGAAGTAGCTCGGTCTCAATGGTTTCGATGTCGGACAGAGGATTAACATTCCCGCCAACGTGAGTCACGTCAGGATCCACAAAACACCGCACCACCTGCAGAATGGCGTCCACTTCCCGAATGTGGCTCAGGAATTTGTTGCCCAGCCCTTCGCCAACGCTGGCTCCTTTGACAATGCCGGCAATGTCGACGAGCTTCAGGGAGGCCGGGATGATCTTCTGGGGGACGATGTAGTTCGTAATCCGAGCCAGACGACCATCCGGAACGGCGACGATGCCTTCGTTGGGCTCAATCGTGCAGAACGGGTAGTTCGCACTTGCTGCGACCTGCGACATCGTCAGCGCGTTGAACAGTGTACTTTTCCCAACATTCGGCAGACCGACAATTCCAGCTTCCATGATGTCCTTATTCCGTTACGAATCTATGCCGCACGCTGTCAGGCATGAGACATTTGCGACCAGTATTCCTCAACTCTTATATATGGCACGACTTTGAACGCAAAAGTCTCGCAGAGAAACAGAAGAGACGGCTCCGTGAACTCGGCTGTTTTGCACCTCGGCGACGTTGCGTTCGAAACGTACTTCAGGACTTCCTTTTTTGCAGCGAGCGGGTTTTAAAGAGATGCCGACCCTGACGTCTGGATTAAGAGCATCCCGTGATATTGAGAACCCTGCCCGCCCTGACGAGTGGTACTCGCTATCGCGACTTCACGGGTGCAGCTGGGCGAAACTTATCTCGCCATTCAGCCGGCATGACGCTGTGCTGGCTGTCGTCGTTGTATTGTTTCCGTAGTCGGGCAAGCTCCTGCTTCAATGTCGCGATTTCGTCTGCGTACTTTGCATTCGCGTACTGATTAGTCAATTCGTCCGGGTCTTCTTTCAGGTCGTAGAATTCCCACTCGTCGAACTGGTAGAAACGGATCAGCTTGTAACGCTCGGTGCGAACTCCGAAATGTGCGGCGACCATGTGGACGCTGGGGTATTCGTAGTAGTGGTAGTAAACCGACTTTCGCCAGTCGTCCGGCGTTTCCCCTTTGAGTAGTGGGACCAGCGACTTGCCCTGCATGTCCGCCGGAATCTCCGCGCCCGCAACATCGAGGAAGGTTTCGCCGTAATCCAGATTCTGCACGAGTTCCGTGCGGCGCGACCCTGGTTTCGTCACGCCCGGCCATTTCACAATCAATGGCATCTTCATGGACTCGTCATACATCCAGCGTTTGTCGTACCAGCCATGATCTCCAAGATAGAAGCCCTGATCCGACGAGTAGATCACAATCGTGTTTTCATCAAGGCCGGCTTCCTTCAGGTAGTCCGTCAGTCGGCCAACGCTTTCGTCAACGCCCTTCACGCAGCGAAGGTAGTTGCGGATATAGCGGTTGTACTTCCAGCGAACGAGATCATCGCCTTGCAGGTTGGCTTTCATAAACGCTTCATTCTCAGGACCGTAGGCGGCGTGCCAGGCTTTCAGTTGTTCTTCAGTCATTCGCTCCATGTTTTTGATGCCAGAGCGGTCGGTGTTCTGCTTCGTCAAGTCGAATCCGGCTGGCATCGGGCCGAAGACATCGCACACGAGATGGAGATGTCGATCGATTTCCATTTCCTGAAAACGTGCGGGACTGGCGTTGTCAGTCCACTTGTCAAACAACGTCGGCGCCTCAGGAATCTCGACATCGTTATAAAGATTCAAGTGTCGCAGCGGTGGCATCCAGCAACGGTGCGGAGCCTTGTGCTGGCACATCAGCATGAATGGCTTGTCCTTGTCACGTTGCTCGTTCAGCCACGTGATAGCCATGTCTGTCACGATGTCCGTGCAGTAGCCGTCAACCTTTTCACGCCCATTGGCGCTGAGAAAGAACGGGTTGTAGTAGTCCCCCTGCCCCGGCAGAACTTTCCAGTGATCAAACCCTTGCGGATTAGACGACAGATGCCATTTGCCGAGCATCGCTGTTGTGTAGCCTGCCTTTTGCAGCAGTTTTGGAAATGTCTGCTGGTCACCGTTGAACCGGTTGCCATTGGTCATGAACCCGTTGAGATGACTGTGCTTCCCAGTCAGGATCACAGCCCGACTCGGTCCGCAAATCGAGTTCGTGCAGAAGCTGTTTTCAAACAAGGTACCCTGAGCGGCCAATCGATCGATATTCGGTGTCGGGTTCACACCTTTCAGCCAGCCGTTGTAAGCACCAATCGCGTGTGGAGCATGGTCATCGGTAAAGATGAACAGGATGTTCGGCCGATCCGCTGCCGACGCCGAATCAACACAGAGACAGGCGAGCATCGCCCAGAGCCACTTCTGCGAGGTCAAGGCAGCACATTTGAAGTTCATTCCTGATCCTTTCCGTGTCCGTTTGCGAGGGTCGTGCGACTGCTGACTGAGGCGAAATGCACCGTGCGCAAAACACAGCGCAAGCCCATACGCCTCACACGAATATTCAGTCGTCGCGACGCGAGGGCGAGGCATTGTGACGTTTTCTCGTGACTCCTCCACCCAATCCCCATAACGCGAATTCACTCTCCGAAGAGAATCCAGCAATGTTCGTACAAACCAACGTCATCGCCCGATGAAATGGGTACCGGTTTGTCGCGAAGCACCCGGAAAGAACCGTCGATTCGGCCCCATTTCCGTGTCGTTCCACACAGACTTCCGACAGTGGGGCGAATCCGGGCTAACCTGCATTACATATCAGCAGGACATCTCCTATCGAGGCTTCGGAGTCAGAAATCACTTGATTCCCGAATGGCCGCAGACGCCAGGGCCGGTATCTGCCGATCGGTGAGAACCGGCCCTGTGAAAATCCGGGAACTTGTTCCCTGTCCGTTTTTCCGTTTGGCGAATCCACCTGTTCGTCTCCATGTAAAGTCGACATCCACAGGCAGAACTTTCATGCCAGGCATTGCTCACAAGCTGATTCGCGCTACCGAATCACTCGGCGTGTCCGCCGTGAGCAGGCTGTTGCACTCGCAGGATCTGCTGATCGTCATGTACCACGGGATCATGCCCGAGTCGCGTGACTGGGAACACTGGTGCCAGATCCCGGCAGACGAATTTCGCTGGCAGATTCAGTACCTGAAGAAGCACTATGAAATTCTGCCGTTATCAGACATCGTCGACCGGCTGACAAACAGCAGACCTCTGCCACCAAACTGTGCAGCGCTCACGTTTGACGATGGGCTCCAGAACAACTTTGAAGTTGCCTTCCCGATTCTTCGCGAACTCGGCGTCCCTGCAACGATGTACCTGGCGACCGGTTATGTCGGCACAGACAAACTGCTGTGGCAGGATCGAGTCTTTGCTGAGACTCAGGCCGTCGATTCGCTTGAGCTTGATCTGTCTACTCACGGACTGGGTGTGTATTGCTGGGACGATGACGTTGAGTATCAGTCTGCCTATGAGTCGCTGCTGGCGACACTCAAACGACTTCCGGCAGAACATAAAAATCGAGCGATGAGAGATATCTGCAGACAAACGCCAGACATCGAGCCCGACGATTCCGTTCGGCGGGCATTTCAGATCATGACCTGGGATAACGCCGCTGAAATGCAGGCTTCAGGACTGATCGAAATCGGACCTCACACTGTAAATCACGAGATTCTCAGCCGACTCAGTGATGAACGCGTCGAAGCGGAGATTGTCGACTCGTACGAAGCAGTCCTCACGCACCTGGGAATCTCTTCGTCGACTTTTGCTTTTCCGAACGGTACCCGAAACGACTTTGACGCTCGCGTCATGCCTGCATTCAGGCAGTGTCAGATCAAGGCGGCGGTCACAACCGTGGCCGGCCTTAACAGTCGTTCGCAACCGCTGTTCAATCTGAAACGAGTTGGCATTGGCTCTGACACGAGTCGCGCGCAGTTCCGAGCTGAAGTCAGCGGCCTGATGGATCGACTCAGAAAATTTCGACCGACTCAGTCTGTTCTGCATGACCCCGCCTGCGGTCCAACCAGCGTCGCCGACTCTGTTCAGGATCTTGCAGCCACGACGAATCTCGCGACCGCGAGTTCCCGCTGAAGTAAGGACAAGGGATGGTTGCTGCCAGCCAGCTTGAGGTTTCGCTGATCCGATCGTGGTCCGAATTTCGTCGATGGCGCGATGGCTGGATGAGAATCTGGGCCGCGGATACTCGCGCCGAAATCTTTACGCACTTTGACTGGCTCACGGCGATCTCACAGTCTTATAGCGATGATGTAACTCCCTGCTGCCCGGTCGTCAGCCATTCCGGTGAAGCCATTGCCATCCTGCCAGTTGGCATTCGCAACGGCTCGCTCAACTTTCTGGGTAACCCTCGCAGCGACTTCAATGATCTGATTTTCGCTGTTGATCATGAGCACCCCTGCAATGACTCGGACCTCAAAGCAGTGTGCCGCGTCGCGCTCACGGCTTTAGACAACTTCAGCCTGAACTGGCAAAGCGGTTGCCTGACGAATCTCGTCGCCGATTCATGGCTGTTGACTGGTCTGTCAAATGCAGTGGGACCGTCGAGTGTCACGTTTCCATGCCGCCCGTTGATCGCCCATCATGGAGTCGGACCTGTCGTTCGGCTGGATGGTGTTTCTGCCGAGCAACTCAAACAGCGACTCTGCCGCAAAAAGACAACCAGACGCCGTCGCAATCAGCTTGAACGCATGGGAAAGCTGGAGTTCATCCCAACGCTGAGTCAGCTCGAACTTCCACACAGCCGGGAACATTTCGTGAAACTGCACCGCGAGCGCCGTAAGGCAGTCGGTGACGAAAGTTTTCTGGAAGAGGCCAGCGGACAACGATTCCTGGAAGCAATCCTGCAGGGCCCATCGCAACACTCGGCAAGACTGAGTGCGCTACGACTGGACGGGCAGAATATCGCGATGTGCGTGGGTCTCGAAGCCGGCGGAAGATACTCCTATTACGCACCGACCTTCGATGCGGAGTGGTCACAATACGCACCTGGCGACGTTTTGCTCAGCTTCATCATGGAAGACGCCATCGACAGAGGCCTCAGCGTCTTTGACTTCGGACTCGGCGACGAAGCCTACAAATCCCGATTCGCAACAGAAACACGCGAAGTATTCAACGCACACCTGTTCGAATCCGGAGTCGCGTCAGGACTGAAACGCGCCGTACTTTCCCTGAAAGAATCGGCCAAACAGAACCGGCAGTTTTACGGAGCCGTTAAGCGAATGCTCAGTAGACGCACGTAGGCTGCGAGTTTCTATACCTCTCTCGGCCACAAGTGAAATGTTGCTGAAGTAAACAGTTTCAAACGACGGGTGCGGTGTTTTCAGCCTACGGTTTCGGCTTTCGAACCTGCTGGAACATCCATGGAATGACTCCCTTTGGATCGGCGTAAAAACGAGTCCACGAGTTGTGCCCTACGCCTGGGTACTCGGTGTACTTCACGTCGCCGCCAGCGGCCTTGATCGCCTCAACCATGCGGCGAGTACGCACCGGCCAGACGACCGTGTCCGCGTCGCCGTGCGCCGTCCAGATTGGAATGCCCTTAAGACTCGTCGCCTTTGACTCATCACCGCCTCCGCAGACGGGAGCGACTGCGGCAAACAGTTCTGGCCGTCGCATCGCGAGTTCCCAGGAACCGTAGCCGCCCATGGACAACCCTGTCAGATAGACTCGGTTCCTATCGATTGGCAACGTCTCCAAAGATCGTTGAAGAATCTCGATTGCCATCTGCATTTGAGCATTGGGTTTTTCGTCCAGCGGTTTGAATTCTTTCTCACCCCAGGGCTGATTCATCCACATCCGATCCGCACGACATTGAGGAATCACCATGTAGCAGGGGAATTTCTCCTGCCACTCGGGTGATGACATCTGAGTCGGCAAATGCGGCAACAGCTTCATCACGTCATTGCCGCGTTCCCCGGCTCCGTGCAGGAAGAAAACGAGTGGGTACTGCTTTCCCTTTTCAATCTTCGCGGGCTGAAGAATGAGGTACGTGAACTTTTCCTTCTCATACTCACCCCCTGAGAACTCGATCTCTCCAATGCCGAATTCCTGCGCGGTCGAACTCTGAAACCCCGCAACGAAAAAACTCATCGCTGCGAAAAACGCGATCCAAACCGTCCTGCTCATATCACACCCTCTCTGAATTACTGACTGGAGTCTTCGTTGTCCGTGTAGCCGCTAATACAAACGCAGCGAATTACGGAAGAGCTGGGTCAGCTCAGCCGGTCCTGTGTCGAGTGGTGATAGTTTCAACAGACGAACCTGCACCAGCGTCCCGTCTACAAGTCGAGGAATGTCACTCTCGCCGTAGCCAAACTCTTCGATTCCGCCGGGTTGTTCCATTAGTTTCATGAAGTGGACAATTCGCTCTGCCAGAATCTCTCCCGCATCGTGTGGCGATGCGCCGGCAATGTCTGCCCCCAGAGCGGCAGCAGCCTGCAAATGCCTTGCCGGTGCAGAAGGAGCCGTGAACCGACAGACCGCAGGCGTGTGAACGATAACCGACGTACCGTGAGGCACCATCGCATGATCCGCGTTGTAGCCCGCCGGCAGATAGCTCTCGACCTGCCCGGCGACGGGGTACGCCATCGCGTGGGGAAGATGAACTCCCGCATTGCCGAATCCGGTGCCTGCGTACGACGAGCCCAGCAGCATTCTTCCGCGAGCTTCTTCGTCGTCCGAATCCAGAAACACTCGCGGCAGGAATTCGGCGACAACCCGCAACGCTTCCATGGCCCAGACGTCGCTGATCGGGTTCGAACCCTGATAGGCCGTTCGCATGGACGGTCGCTCCGGCTTTTCCCGGCTGAGAAATGGCAGCGCCGTGAAAGACTCCAGCGCGTGCGACAGCACGTCCAGGCCAGCACTCGCCGCGACTTCTTTGGGACACGTTCGTGTGTTTTCGGGATCGAGAACGCCGAGGATCGGTCGCATGTACCTGTTGGCGATTCCGGTTTTGACTCGTTCCTTTGCAAAGTCGAACACGGCAACCGCCGTTGTTTCACTACCCGTACCTGCGGTGGTGGGAACGGCGATCAGCGGCTTGAGCGGTCCCGGTGGCGTCGTGCCTTTGCCGAGTGTCGGATTGACGTACTCCGTGAACTCCGCCGGCCAGCTGGCATAGAGGTTCGCTGCTTTGGCCGTGTCGATGGTCGAGCCTCCTCCGACCGCCAGAAACGCGTCGAAGCGACCTCGCGTCGCCACATCGATCGCCTGCAGGAACGACGTGTCGGTGGGTTCGCAACGGACTGCGTCGAACAGTTCGAACTCGATCCCGGAAGCCCTCAAAGACTCAACCGCCGTTTGCCCTGGGTAGAGATCGACGACTGCGGGATCGATGATCAACATCACACGCTTTGCGCCGATGTCTGCAAGATCGCACCCGACCTCACGCGTCGCACCGACTCCGAATCGAACGTTTGAGCCGGTCATCTGAAAAATGGTATCCGTCGTCATCAAAGAATCCCCGTATTGCACAACACGTCTGTGAACGACAAAGCTCGCTGAAGAACGCTTTCGAATTACTTTCCCGATTTCATGACTACTTCTTCATCCATGGCTACGCGATTGCGTATTGTTATTCCTGCAAAGTCGGGAACCCGGCACTCGCCACAGGATTTCAGCCTTTGCAGCGATGACAACTCTCCGTGCATCTCAATTACAGAAACAGAGAAGTCATTCCGGACACGGTTCTGAGCAGGCAGTCCAGATCGCTCATCGCAGTATCGGGACCGCGATTATTGCGCGAAACACTTGCCGCTCACAGCACGATGGCGTATCGATACCGATCCTGACAGCAAACCGCAGCTTGATCTGGAGACAACCGTCGTGGTCCGACTTCCATCGTGTCCCATCTGTAAGTGCAACTTATCGGCGACAGCCGCGACCGAATCCAGGGACTTTCCGTTTTGTAGCGAACGCTGCCGCAATGTCGATCTGCTCCGCTGGAGTGACGGCAAGTACGCAATCGTCGAACCGCTGTCGGCCGACATGATCGCACAGCAGCAGTCCGGCGATGAATTGGACGAAGAATGTGACGGTGATGGTTACTGACCGGTGCTGAGACTTCTTTTGCCTCGTACGCTAAGGACCTGTCGCAGGCAAACGTTTCTCACTGCTAAGTTGTTCCACTTCGACACAGGCTGCGAGAGATCTCAAACCCTTCAACAACCTATTCCCACCAGATTCGGAGAACCGCTGTGTTGCGACTCAATACTCTTGTCCTGCTGGCGTGTTCTGCACTCACAACTTTTGATTCTGGAACGGCGTCAGCCGACTCCAACTGGCCAGGCTGGCGAGGGCCGCAACGAAATGGCCATTCGACGGAAACCGGGTTCCCTCGCACGTGGAGCCCTGCCGACGTCAAGTGGGCGACGCCGCTGCCAGGCGACGGGCAATCGTCTCCGATTATCTGGGGCGAAAGGCTCTTTCTGACAGCTGCACTCGGTCGCGGCACTGAGCGAGTCGCGTTGTGCATCGACAGAAACAGCGGAGCGATCGTCTGGCAGACCAGCCTCTGGAAAGGTGCCGCCGAAGAGTCTCACAGCATGAACGGCTGGGCGTCGTCGACCTGCACGACCGACGGAGAACGTTTGTGGGTATTTTTCGGACAAGGCGGAGGTCTGTTCTGCCTGACTCTGGATGGTAAACAGCTGTGGAACAGAGACCTGGGCGAATTCCCTGGCCCCTGGGGAACGGCAGCCAGTCCGCTGCTTGTCGACGATCTTCTGATTCAGAATTGCGACTCAGACCAAAAGGGATTCCTGCTGGCGGTCAACAAAATGACCGGCGACACCGTCTGGCAGGCGCCCCGCGAGCAACAGCGAGGCTGGAGCAGTCCGATTCTGATTGAAGCCGCGAGCCGACGAGAACTCGTCATTCAGGGGCACACGGGAATCAGGGCGTACGATCCTGCCAATGGAGAGGAGTTCTGGAGAGTCTCCGGCACCAACGGTCGAGGCACTCCAACCGTGACTGAGGCTAATGGCCTGCTGTACGTCGTTCCTGGTCGAGGTCCCGCCACTTTCGCCGTCCGTCCTGGCGGTTCGGGCGACGTCACGGCCAGCAATGTTGTATGGAGCAAACCTCGCAAAGGTCGCGACCTGCCGTCGCCGATCATTGTCGGCAACTATCTGCTTCTCATGAGCATGAAAGGTGGAATCCTCAGCTGTTACAACGCCACCACGGGCGAAGAACTCTGGCAGGAACGCATCGGTGGCACGGTGACTGCAAGCCCGATCGCCTACGATGGCCTTGTCGCCTTCATCGAAGACGGCGGAGAAGCCATCGTCATTGAACCTGCTGACACGCCAAAGATTGTCAACCGCTGCAACCTGCTGAAGAACGACGAAGAAATATTCCGTTCCTCGATCACTCCCAGCGGCGGCCAGTTCTTCATTCGCTCTACGAAGAATCTGTACTGCATCGGCAAATAATGCCGCAAACGATGAAAGCGTCGGCCCAATTAAGGAAGCGTGAACTGACCCTCAGGAACGTGTCCAGAATAACTTTCCGATTCACTTCGCTGTGTACGCTGAAAGCGTTACACAACAAAGCCTGGGGTAAGCGGCGTAGCCGCTCACCCCAGGTGAGAATCGAACCGCCTCTGAACCCTGAAAGGGTTCCACAACCGTTAACCGACAATCGGCGGTTGTCCAACCCCTTCAGGGTTGGTGTTCCTCGAATCCAGATTCCTGGGGTGGCACCGCTGCGCGGCTTACCCCAGGCTTTGTTGTGAAACGCCTCCGGCGTATTTCGTGCTTCACAAATCGGGAACTTGTTTCGGACACGTTCCCGTTACTGCAGTTTTCCTCGACCGGCGATGGGCCAGACGACCTCCAGAATATCATTGCGGAACCCGTAAAACGCGTCGTGCATGACTGTCGTGAAGTCCGCGTAGCCGACAACCAGTTCGACCTTGTCGCCGATCTTCAGGTTGCGCGACTCGCCTTCCAGTTCAAGCTGGCAGTGTTCTGCGCTGACATGCGTGACCGTCGCGCCGGGATGACCTTTGACGATTGGTTTTTCCAGATCCGGATAGTGCGTCTTTCGACCGCTGTCCAGAACCGCTCGATCCAGAGCCGGGCGGCTGACGACAGTCGCCAGGACGGTCAAAGCGTATTCAAGGCCTTCGACCCCACACTGATTCCGGTAAAATGGGTCGGCGAAGATTCCACCACCGGCCTGGAGTTCGGTCACCCCATCGCAATCTGACGTAATCTGATAGGATCCCGTCCCTCCGGCACTGACGATCGAACAGTCCAGGTTGTCGTCCAGCAAACGATCTCGGCACACCTTGAGCACATTGATGGCGTGCTCGATCTTCTCTCGCTTCTCGACGGGATCTTCAATTCGCAGCAGGTGCCCTTCGTAGCCCATGATGCCGACCAGGTCGACGCCATCCAATCGGTTGATCGCCTGAGCCAGTTCCTGGGTATCGTTCCCCGGACGACAGCCGACTCGGTTCAAACCAATGTTGACTTCAATGATGACGCGACAAAGAACACCCCGAGCGTGGCAGGCAGCGGCCAGTGGTTCGACCTGTGCGAAATGGTCGACGGCAATGATCGGGTCGGCGTGTTGACACAATGCTGCAACTCGTTCGACCTTCTGGCGACCGACAATCATGTTCGCGATGAGGATGTCTTCGATTCCGGCTGCGGCCATCACTTCGGCTTCGGAAACTTTGGCACAGGTAACACCGGTCGCTCCGTATTCCATTTGTTTCCAGGCGATCGCGGGGGTCTTGTGGCACTTCTGATGAGGCCTCCATTCTTTGCCTCGGGACTGAATGAAATCGGACATGCTTTTCATGTTCGAATCCATTATGTCGAGGTCGATACAAAGAATCGGAGTATCGAGTTCCAGCTTGTGAGTTCCAATCAAAGACTGCGACACGGTCGAGTACTCCCGGAGAGCGAAAAAGGTCGAGGATGGAAGGCTTTCTGACGACAAACGTAGAGTTTGCCACTTCGTATTCCGAACATGAAGCGGCGCGAGTATAGCTGTTGCTTCCGGGCTGAACACTTGCCGGCTGGCCCGTGTCACGAAAAGTAACTGCCGGCTGTGTTGCGAGACCTCGCTTGCCTGGCTCATCGATCAATGAAACCCGTAGACATCAATGCTTTGCTTTCACGGATTTCAGGGGCTGCTAGAATCCCCCACGTTCCCGGGTGGGAAACCAACTTATCAACCAGGGTCTACTCCCATGCGCAGCGAATCAGAAGTTCCTTTTGAAGATCAGCCATTCACCATCCCGGTTGCAGATCGCTTGAAACGACTGCCGCCGTACATGTTCGGCAAGATCAATAAGCTCAAGTATGAAAAACGAGTCGCTGGAGTCGACGTCATCGATCTCGGCATGGGCAACCCAACCGAAGGTCCCCACCCGCTCATCACAGAAAAACTCGCAGAAGCGATCAAGGACCCGAAGAACCATCGGTACTCGGTGTCCAATGGGATCGGCAACCTGCGTAAGGAAGTCGCCGCTCGCTACCGGAAAAAGTACGACGTCCAGCTCGACCCGAACAGCGAAATCATCGCCTGCCTGGGGTCCAAGGAAGGTTTCAGCCATTTGTGCCTGGCGCTGATGGGGCCTGGGGACACCGCCATCGTGCCGTCGCCCAGTTTTCCGATTCACGTTTACGCCGTCGTGCTGGCAGCCGGCAACGTGATCAGTCTGGACTGTCGAAATCCGCAGCAGTTTCTCGAACGAATCGCTTACACGTGCGAGCATTTGTTTCCGACGCCAAAGCTCGTCATCGTCAACTATCCTCACAATCCGTCCACGACTTGCGTCGAGCAGGACTTCTATGTCGGGCTGGTCGCGTTGGCGAAGAAGTACGGATTCATGGTCATCAGCGACTTCGCCTACGCTGATATTTGTTTCGATGGCTACAAGGCTCCAAGTTTTCTGTCGACACCTGGTGCCAAAGACGTTGGCGTCGAGTTCACGACGATGAGCAAGGGCTACAGCATGGCCGGATGGCGAGTCGGATTCTGTGCCGGCAATCATGAGATGGTCCGGGCTCTCGCCACGATCAAGGGTTATTACGACTACGGAATTTTTCAGGCGGCTCAGATCGCGGCGATCGTCGCCTTGCGGCACTGCGACGCTGCGGTCGATGAAGTGTCGGCCGAGTACCAGGTTCGTCGTGATGCATTATGCGAAGGTCTGCAACGGCTCGGCTGGGAAATCGATCCCCCGAAAGCTTCGATGTTTGTCTGGGCGAAGATCCCCGAACCGTGGTGCGAGATGGGTTCGATCAATTTCTCGATGAAGCTGATCGAAGAAGCTGGCGTGGCCGTGAGCCCCGGAGGCGGATTCGGGGCGGAAGGAGAAGGTTACCTGCGGCTGGCGATCGTCGAGAACGTGCAGCGACTGCGCCAGGCGGTCCGACAGATCGCTCGTTGCCTGAAACAGGGTCCAGACGAAGCCGAATAAGACATGAATCCGCCGTGAACAAGCATCACATTCTATATTGTGGCGACACCTCGCTGGATTCAGCGGCTGCTTACCTGGCCGGACTGATGACGCTCTGGAACTGGGATTTCACCTACATCTCCAGTGATCGCAGACTCGGTCATGAGAACGTTCCGGCAAACTGCAGCCTGTTTATCTTCAGCGACTATCCTGCCGCACAGGCTGACGCTCAATTGCAGAACCAGATCATAGAACAGGTCCGGTCCGGAGCTGGCCTGCTGATGATCGGCGGCTGGGAGTCATATCACGGCCTGGGTGGTAACTGGGACGGCACTCCCATTGGAAACGCTCTTCCGGTTGAGATCTCACAGAACGATGACCGCCGCAATTGCGATCAACCCGTCTTCGCTCGCCCAACCGCCACGAAGCACCCTGTCACAGATGGTTTGCCGTGGTCGACAAGACCGCCGCTCATTGGAGGCTTCAACAGGTTCTCTCCAAGGCTGGATGCCCTGACAATTCTTGAAGCCGTACTATTCAACGCGCAGTTTGACGGGGACACGTTACGCTGTCAGAAACAAACCGCGGAGCCGCTGCTCGTCGTCGGAAGAGAAGGCGCTGGTCGAACGGCAGCTCTGGCGACTGATGTGGCTCCTCACTGGATTGGTCCGATGGTCGACTGGGGAACAGAACGAGTCACTGCATGTGCTGTCGGAGCGGGTGATGTGGAGGTCGGAAACCTGTACGCCGACTTCTTTCGATCGGTACTTTCATGGACGGGACAATTCGCATAGATATCTCTGCGAACGTTGACTGAGTTGAACTCTTTTATGTCGTGAGATCTGAATCAACCAATGAGTACCGACTCGCGAACTGTAATCCTCGCGGCAGGCCCATTTCAGGTGAGTGGAACCAGCTCCTACACGTTGAGGCTGGCAGAGCTGCTACCCGACTTTGGTTACTCGCCTGTGATTATTTCTCCGGACGTGTCTTCTCTTCGCAAAGACGTACGTTCCAAGTGTCCGACGCATGAGTATCTGTTGTTGTCATCGCCTGTCTTTCGACCGTTCGTCGCTGGAATGGTTGCTCAGGAAGCAGCCGCTCACCGGCCCAGTCTGATCCACGTTCAATCCCGACACGCGCTGTCATTTGGTTTGGCCCTGTCACAGCGACTTAATCTTCCCTGCATCGTTACTCTGCACGATCACCAGGGCTCACCACCTCGCGTCATCACGAATAAATTGCGTCTCCAGCGAATCATCGCAGTCAGTGACTCTGTGCGGGACGCCCTGGTTAATGGCCAGTCAATCAAGGAAAACCTCGTCACCGTCATCCACAGCGGTGTTCAGGTTCCTGACCTGTTCGAGAACGCCGAAGTGCTCGGCAGCCAGCGAATTCCAGTCATCGGCACCGCCGGTCGGCTGGAAAACTCAAAAGGGTTTCCATTCTTCATTCAGGCCGCGCGCAAAGTTCTCGACGCTGGCAACGACGTCGAATTCCTCATCGCCGGATCTGGCCCGGAAGAACGAAGACTGCGAGCCCTCGCCCGGCAGCTCAAACTTACCGACCACATTACATTTATCACCAATCTGCCCGATTTCCGATCGGCGATTCGGGCCATGGATATTTTCTGCCTGCCATCTCTGATGCAGGGATTAGGAACAGTGATGCTGGAAGCGATGGCGCTCGGTCGACCGGTCATTGCAACGGGAGTCGGCGGTGTAACCGCGATACTCAAGGACGGCGAAACCGGACTGGTCGTCCCCGCCTCCGACTCGGATCGCCTTGCAGAGCGAATGATGGAACTACTCGCGGATCCTGTTCGAGCCCGAGCCATCGGCAGCGCCGCCAGGCAGCGTGTCATCGAAGCGTTCGACGTTACAAGAATGGTCGAACTAACGGTCGACGAGTACCAGACCGCCATCGCGTCCGAATGTGCATCGTCTACAAGGACCGGTTAACACGCTGCGGCATGACTCAGAAGTACGATTCGTTTATTGACTGCCCGCTAGCACACTCGCCACGAATAGAGGTTTGAATATAGCGTGAATGCGACTTGACGGACCTTCGATTCACGTGCCGCTGTGGTGCGTCCAGACGCATTTCCAGAATCTGCGACCCTTTCTTCGAGGGACGTGTACTCAGTCTTCAAGTCGTCGATTCTGCCGAATCTCAACTCACAACACATCGGCCTCCCAGGGAGATGCTACGTGTCGGATATCCTTTCCGAAATCTGCGAAACAAAACGCGGCGAAATCGAATCCGCCCGAAGCCAGCGACCCGAAGTCAAACTGCTGGCTCAACTGACTGATGCCCCACCGCCTCGCGATTTTCTCGCTGCGCTCAATGCTGCTCCTGGAATTGGTCTGATTGCCGAAGTGAAAAAAGCGTCTCCGTCAGCCGGTCTGATTCGTGAGAACTTTGACCCGGTCGAAATCGCCAGAATTTACGAATCAGCGGGAGCGGCCTGCATCAGCTGCCTCACTGACGAGCCCTACTTTCAAGGGCGACTCGAATACCTGACGGCGATTCGAAACAGCGTCTCGATTCCGGTGATGCGAAAGGATTTCATTCTCGATCGATATCAGGTTCTGGAAGCTCGTGTCGCCGGCGCAGACTGCATTCTGTTGATCGCCGAGTGCCTCAACGACTGCACGATGCGAGACCTCTACTTCTACGCATCAGAACTCGGCATGGAATGCCTGATCGAAGTTTACGACCCGGACAACCTGGACCGAGTTCTCAAACTTGAAGCTCCGCTGATCGGCATCAACAATCGGAACCTGAAGACATTTGTCACCGACTTGCGACATTCAACCGACCTCGCGGCGCGAGTCCCTGCCTCGACATACCTCGTCAGTGAAAGCGGCATTCGAGAACGGTCAGATGTCGAGCGATTAATGCAGTCAGGAATCCGCGGCATTCTGGTCGGAGAAACGTTGATGAGACAGGACGACATCGCAGCGAAAGCGCGAGAACTGATCGGAAGTTGATCGATCCGGCCCCGAGATCAACACATCCCTGACCCGGCCCGATAGATTACGAGCCAGCAAACTTTCTGCAGAGAGTCAACAACATGGCATCCATGAAAGCTGTCGTCTTTGAAGCCACCGGTAATCCGGAATCAGTGCTCTCGATTCACGACGTCCCCGAACCCACCCCGCAGCATGGTCAGGTCCGAGTTCGAATGCTCTGCTGCCCGATCAATCCGTCCGACCTGATGTATGTCCGCGGGCAATACACGTTGAGCGCTCAATGCCCGGCGACGCCAGGCTTCGAGGGAGTTGGCATCGTGGAGGCCGCTGGCGGCGGACTCCGCTCAAAGATGATGCTGGGCAAACGCGTTGCTGTGTTGTCGCGTCAAGGAGGCAACTGGGCTGAGAAAAACGTCGTCCCCGCTTCGCAGATCATTCCATTCTCAAACCTGCTGACCGGTAATCTGAGCCGCGAACAGCAGGCCACCTTCTTCGTGAACCCGACGACAGCCTTCGTGATGACTCGGCAGATTCTGCGAATTCCAGAAGGCGAATGGCTACTTCAAACCGCCGCTGGATCAGTCCTTGGTCACATGATCATCCGCCTGGGACAACGCTGTGGATTCAAAACGCTCTGCGTTGTGCGACGACAGGAACAGGTATCTGAACTGAAGAACGCGGGCGCCGCAGCCGCTGTCTGGTTTGATCCGGAACAGCATTCGGTCGAATACTTTAGAGCCGCCGTCGCTGACGCGACTGGTTCCAGTGGGACACAGAACGGGATTCGCTTCGCCGTCGACTGCGTCGGCGGAGCAACCGGGTCGGCAGTCATCGGCACACTCGGCAGAAGGGCTCGTATGCTGGTGTTCGGAACTTTGTCGGGCGAACCCCTGCAGTTTCCGTCTCGAGCGCTGATGACACCCGGAGCCTCGGTCGAAGGTTTCTGGCTGGGCAACTATATGGAAACACTCAAACTGCCAGCGAAACTGCAGCTCGTCCGCAAGGTCTCCAGCCTGATCCGCCAGGGTGTCCTGGCAAGCGAAATCGGCTCCAGCTTCCCGCTCGAAGAAATCACGGCCGCCGTGCAAGCCGCTGAGACTTCCGGAAGGGGCGGCAAGATTCTGCTGAACATCGCGGCGGAATGACGTCGAACAGTTATCGGCCTGATGAATCAGGACTGACACCCGGCAATGCTGTCGTTTCGACAACCGGGACGCGCCGCCACTCGAAGCGTGTTCCGGATGGCTCTTCGACGAGAATCATTCGGTCTGCGGTCACCTCGACGATTCTCTGAAGGGAGCTGTCACCGTGCAGGCTTAGAATAAGGTTCACTTTGCCGGCAGGTTCACCACTGACGGCCTTCATCGTGACTCGTCGATTGTCGACGCCCCACTCTTCCTGAAACGTCAACGTCTTCGCGAACAGCATCGCGGTGATGCCATCCAGCTCGACAATCATCGTGCCGGTTCCGTCGGGACGAAGCGTCAGGATGCGATGCCCTTTGTAGTCGTCTTCCCAGGTTCCGAGCATTCTTCCAGAGAAATCGGCATCTGAATCACGGGGCGGCACGTTCTGCTCATCCTGATCCTGCTCAGCATCAGAATTTGAAATCGTCTCGTCGCTGTCGCCGCTCAAACTACTCGCATCTGTGACGACGCTGCCGGAATAAGAAGCCGAGAACGCACCCATCGCGATTGTCAGCACGACAGCCATCTCAACGAACGCAACCAGCCAGCAAATGAGTTTTCCCGGCGGCCCGTCCGACCGTTGGTTGTGAATCTTTCGCACTATGTGAGGTTCCGTGAGAGAATGAGTTGCGGGCGGACAAAGTCTATCCCAGGATTCGCCACGGCTTCCGACGACTATGGAAGGCTCTCTCTGACCAACCCATGAAGGACTTTCAACATGAACCGCGAACGAACCATTACTGTATCAGCCATCGCCGTTGCAATTGTCGCTCTGGGGCTGGCCATCCAGAAACCTGCAGTCAGTGAAGAAAAGCAGGACGCTGTTGTGTACGAATTGCGAACCTACACGACTAATGAAGGCCGCTTGCCAGCTTTGCACAAACGATTCCGCGAGCACACGATGAAGATTTTCGAGAAACACGGCATGAAGAACGTCGCCTATTGGGTCCCCACCGAAACGAAGGACACGCTGATCTACGTCATCGCTCATGATTCCTTGAAAGCTGCGGAAGCATCATGGGCTGGTTTTCGCGACGACCCTGAGTGGAAGGCTGCTTACCAGGCATCGATCGTCGATGGCAAGATTGTCAAGAAGGTTGATAAGCAATTCCTGACCGCGACGGACTACTCGCCAATGAAATAGTCTCGCATCGACAGCAACGCCCAACGTTACCAGCGTCAACGACGACGCTGGTGCGTTGGGTACTTTTTTTTTCAGAAACGTCGCCCGAGACTGCCGCATGGAAGTTCGAGCCTTTGCCGAGCAGGTTTTGTGCTCCGAGTTGCTGGAAAACAAACTCAAACCGGCCTCTGGCGAGTTTACTGACGACGCTCCTGGCGAACCGTCTGACATTGCGGAACCGGCACGTACTGAGTCGCTGAAATTCGCCGCTCATCGAACCGCTCCAGCGATGCCGAAACCAGGATCATTCAAAGACGCAATTCGAAGAGGTGTCGCGCATCACATTCTCGCCAATCATGAACTGCAGGCTCTGGAAGTCATGGCTCGCATCGCCCTGCTCTTCCCCGCTGCTCCGACTGATTTTCGAATCGGACTGTGTCAGATCATGCGGGACGAGCAGCGGCACACTCGAATGCACGTCGAGCGGGCGGCCATGCTGGGTGTTGAGTTTGGATCGCTGCCTGTTAACTCTTACATCTGGAACAAGTCTCTTGAATTCCGCACGGTTCTGGATTACGTCGTGACGCTACCGCTGGTTTTTGAAGGACGAAACCTCGACCACACACTGGAGTTCGCCTCGTACTTCGAAGCGGCCGGGGACGAACGGAGCGCCGCGATCCTGCGAGTCATTCATCGCGACGAAATCGAGCACGTCGCCTTCGGAATGGAATGGCTGCAAAAGCTGAAACCCGCAGGCCAATCTGACTGGGACGCGTTCTGCTCGCATCTGCAATGGCCACTTCGTGCAGCAAAGGCGAAAGGCGAAGTCTTTCAACGCGACGCTCGACTTGCTGCAGGGATGTCTGCAGACTTCGTCGACCATCTGGAGCAGGAGTCCGATTCGGATGCCTGAGGACAATGCCTCATCATCAACTGTTTCTATTTCTCCAATCCTGGTGCCGTGAATCCTGAGAGATTTCCATGCAGAAGGCTGCAAACTTTATCCAGCGAACGCTGCTCCTGTGGCTGACTGTTTCGTCACTGGCCGCCTACTTCTGGCCGGACATGACGGGAGTAGAATCGCTCGATCCATTTATCACGACCGCTCCGGCCATTCCATACCAGTTTGCCGTCACGATGTTCTGCATCGGCTGCCTGCTGCCTCGCGAGGAAGTTGATCAACTGGCAAAACGCTGGCCGACCGTGCTCGGTGGAACCTCGATCCAGTACATCACGATGCCGCTGCTGGCCTGGGGTATTGCAACGGTTCTGGGCCTCGAAGGTCCGTACAGAGTCGGCATGATTGTCGTCGGTTGCGTGCCAGGGGCGATGGCTTCCAACGTGTTGACGCTCGCCGCACGAGGCAACGTCAGTTATTCCGTCAGCTTGACGACGATGGCTACGATCCTCTCGCCGTTCGTCGTTCCGCTGGTTTTAAAGCTGACACTCAGCGGGCAGCATGACGTGCCGACTGAAAAGATCATGATCTCGCTGCTGTGGCAGGTCGTCGCTCCGGTCATCGCCGGACATCTGATTTGCCGGTCGGCTCCAAAGTTCTCTGAATTCATGCGCGGCCTCGGACCCATCGTCGCCAATGCGACGATCATCTGGATCATCGCTGTCGTCGTCGCGCAGAATCGAGCCAACCTGCGGATCGCTTTCGATGGTGAAGCAGCGGCGGTGACTCTGCTGGTTGGACTGCTGGTGCTCAACATTCTCGGATATCTGGCCGGATTTGGAGGCGGATCGGCTCTTGGACTTCCGGACGGAATGCGGAGAGCGCTGACGCTCGAAATCGGCATGCAGAACGCCGGCCTCGGCACGTCGCTCGTCCAGCAATTCTTCAAGGAGGAGCCTTCAGCGGCAATTCCTCCAGCGCTTTACACGTTCGGATGCATGGTGACCGGAACTCTACTGGCGCAGTGGTGGAGCCGCAAAGCGACACCGGACGACGAAGCTCAGCAGACGGCGACGGCGAAAACGACGGGTGCCATCGAGAGCGGCGACACGGCTTAAAACTGGTCCCGCGAATAACGGATGGTACTCGTCAGAAATCATGATCTGACGCAAAGGCGCCAAGACGCGGCGTTTCGCAAAGAGCTGCGTATGAACCTGTCACCTCACTGACATCACAGCGACAATCACTGAATTTCCCAATGGATATCTTTTCTTTGCGATCCTTGGCGTCTCTGCGTCAGCCTTACGATTAACAGTCCTTTATTTGCCGGACCTGTACCTGGTACCTTCGGCTCGGACGATCGTGATGACAGGCGGAGAAGGAGAAAGCCACTGCGATGTTGCGAGCTTCAGCTCAGCATAGGTAGCGGCGGTGATAAGTCGGTGGGAGTTTGATTCGGCGGAAGCTGTCGAAAACGACAGTGGACGAATTCAGTCCAGTCTTTCCTTCAGCTCGTCGCGTTCTTTCCGGGTGACTTCCAGATCAAACATGAGATATTTAATGTCGAGCCGAAGCTGTGCGAGCGCTTCCTGGACCAGTGACAGAATCCGTCGGCGACGCTTCACGGAGTCAACGACTCGCGTGTAAACGCCTTCCAGTTCGGACTGATGCTCTGCCGGTAGCGCCGCGATGGCCCGAGCCAGATCAACCAGCTCGCGCGGCAATTCGTTCTCGCCGCTATCAGGGAATCGCGTTCTCGAGTTCATCGGAGTGAGTCTCCAGCTGTTGGACAATGAAGCGAGAGCGATTGTGTGCAGAGCTTTGGGCTCTCACAAGGCCCCCTTGCTAAACCCAGTCTGCAATAGACGTTACCAGTTCCGACGACATCAGATTGTCAGTTCGTACTACGATGCCTCAACGCACCGCTTCATCTTGGCGAGTGGCGTAAAGTGCTTTAGACTCACGCACTTAGACACGGTCAGGCGGGCTGCTGATGTGATGTGCCGGAGCAACGGTCGAACTGCAGTCTGAGTCAGGTTTCGGCGCGAATTTGAAAAACACTGCGGCGAGAGCTACGGATCTACGGCCCACAGAGACATCGAGGATTATTAGTGTCGTTCCGATTCAGGGAAGAATCCGGGCTGTCGGACAACGCAGAGGTCGCCAGGGTTTCCCGGACTCCTGCAAGCGTTCAGCAACAGCCCATCACTGCGGATGCACCGTCTCCCGATGGAAGTGAATCTGTCCGTGCTCTGCACCGTTCACACGCCGAAACCTGGTTTTCTGCCAGGATCCGTTGGAAACCACGGAATACACGGAACGACACGGAAACGAAGCCACGTTTTCAGTCTCCTTCCGTGTATTCCGTGGTTCATCCAGTCTGTTGTGGTCTGCACGCACTGCGAAACTTCGCTGGTATGTGGCGACTCTGCGCATTGTTATCGGTTCTTTCGGTGGCGTATTGCGCCGCATGCCTGATTGCGGCGCGGCCGCTTGTGGCCGACGACTATGCCGAAGGCTTTGATGGAGAGAAGCCGACATGGACCACGTCAGTGCCGACGGGTTCCGGCGTTCGTGTGCGGGCGCATCGCCGCAACCAATCCATTCGCCACAGCGGGCAGGCCGCCGAACACCTTGAGATTTCCAGCCTGAGCAACGGAACCGTGGTCAGGCTGGAACACGAGTTGCCTCGCTCTGTCCCGATTGACGATCTCATGCTTTCGATCGAGTATCGCTCGAATCGCCCTGGGGCAATTCTTGCAACCCGAATGGTTTTCCCACATCAGAAACATCCGGGCACGGGGCTGGTTCTGACCGCGTGGTTGCGAGGCGACCTGTACTCGAAGACCACGCAATGGCAGACGTTGCGAGCCACCGCCAGGCGAGACGAGTTGCGAGAACGGATTACTCGACTAAGAGCAGAATTCAGTACTGTCAGCCTTGATCTGAAAGACGCGTATATCGACCGGGCAATCCTGTTGGTGGGACTTCAAACCGGAACCACAGAACTGCTCATCGATGACCTTCACTGGACGGGGTATGCCGCGCCTCAGCAGAACATCATCCAGACCAGCGCAGCTCAAGCGAACGGTTCACGGCGATCCAACGTGAACATGAGACTTGACCGACTGATCGTTGATCAACGGCCTTCCCTGCTGAGATTTGCTCCCCACCACGATGAGACACCAGAGCGACTCCGTGAGCTGGGAATCACCGCTGTCTGGGTCAACGATTACACGGACGCCGCCCGCATTGCGAATCTCGGCAGTGCCGGGATCTGGTCCATCGCAACGCCGCCCCGCGGACGCGTCTCGGGGTCGGATCATGACGGGACGGACGTCCCGAGTCTCGACGACTTTGGCCCTCAGTATGACGGGATCCTGGCCTGGTATCTGGGCACGCGAATTCCACCAGGAGTTCGCGATGAACTCACGACACAAGTAAGACTGATTCGTGCCGCAGATCGGCTTACACAGCGTCCGATCATTGGCGACATTGGTGGTCTCGAAAGGTCATATTCCCGACTGCTCGACGGTGTCGGACTGACTCGGCACCCACTGCAGACAGCTTTTCCCCTGTATGATTACCGGCAGTTTCTCACTCAGAAACGGCGTCTCCTTCGCCCCGGCACTTTTGTTACCACGTGGGTTCAAACCGAGCCCGAATCCAACGGCAATTCATTTCCCGATCCCGTGCCGGTCATCGAACCTGAGCAGATTCGACAGCTCGCCTGGACGGGGCTTTCCGCAGGAGCACGCGGCATCGGATACTGGAAGCGAACATCATTCGGTGACCGATTTCCTGGGGCCAAAGAGCGGGATCTGGCGATTGCGATTACCAACCAGGAGATCGCACTGCTTGAACCCTGGCTCGCCGCCTGGACCGTTCTTGAGCATCAGCGAATCGCTATCCCGGTGGAATCCTCGCATGTTCAGCAAAACCCGAACGACTTCGGTGGTTCGAATGAAATTCGACAGGCGCGCGAACTGGCCAGACTCGAACGAACGAAGCTACAAGCCGGCCGGTTGAGGTCGGAGACAGACAACGACAGCAGCAACGTGATCGAAATGGCGATCATGAACAGCCCGAACGGTCAGTTGCTCATTCCACTTTGGTACCAGCAGGACGCGCAGTTTGTACCGGGACAGATGGCGACACGGACTCTCGATATCGTTATTCCTGGCGTTCCTGATACGGCAACGATCTGGAACGTGTCGACGACCGATGTCTCCACGGTACCGCGTCAATCAGGGTCAACCGGAGCCAGAATCACACTGGAGAATTTTGACCAGCTGGCAACACTTGTAATCTCTACCGACCCAAACTGGGGCAACATCCTTAGAAATCAGATCAATCAGATCAGTGACCGCAATGCTCGACTGTGGTACGAACTGGCGAGTGAAAAATTCCGTCGCGTTCAAGGAGTCGACGCCGAACTCCAACACCTGGGATACGGCATTCCTGATGGCCCTCAGCTTCTTGCAAGAGCGTCTGAGCATCTCGCTGCCGCCGCTGCCCGACTGACTGACGATGCGGACAATTCCCGGAAAGTTGCTCTCGCTTCCTTTCAGACATCGTATGGAGCGACAACGAGTATCCCCGAGTTTGTCCGAATTCAATGTCAGGGTGCTTTGCAGTCACTGCGAATTCTGCAACGAATCCATTGGGAAGCCGCCGTCGCAGAGCGTTCGTCAGCCATTTCAAGCCCGTACACCATCAGTTTTCAAACGCTCCCCGAACACTGGCGATTCGTTCGTCGCGTCGGAGCGACCCATTTCGCGGGCTACCAGAATCGGCTTCCTTCGGGAGATTTTGAGAACACCGACACGACTCAGATGATCGACGGCGGCTGGCGGAATGTGCAGGGCGACATCGAGGGCGTCCGAGCCGCCGCTGAACTGGCATCGCTCGGCAGCCAGTCGGGATACGCATTACGGCTGCTGGCTGTCCCGGCCAACAATGTGCAAATTCCAATCGGACTGGAAGGCGTCCCGATTGCTCTGGAATCTCCGCCTGTCTCACTAACCGCGGGGCAGATCGTACATATCAGCGGGAGAATCCGAATTCAGTCCCGCCCGGCAGCCTCGATCGAGGGCGTGACTTTGACGGAGAGCCTGTCAGGCTCAAAGCTTCGCTGGAAGAAGACTCGCGGCTGGGAAGCGTTCGAAATGATTCGCGAAGTCAAAACCGACAGTGAACTTCGCCTCAAACTGACTTTACACGGCCTCGGCGAAGTCCTGTTCGACGACCTGAAAATCGTCGCCTCAGAGCCAGGTGACATTTCGGCGGCGAATTGAGAATTCATGAGCCGCTGGGGCGACCCGTATGTTGGGTGGTTCATTCAATCTGTTGCGGTCTGCCCGCACTCCGTGACGTAATGCTTGGATTCGATTTCTCGATCCCGTAAGCTGCCGCTCGGTTCCGCCTCGAATTTCTCGGCGTACGCCGAATTTCACTTCTACCACCGCCGGCAGAATGCCCCGACCTCGATGGGTCTCAGAGCACGCCGCGGACGCTTTCACGGATCGGGCGATCCTGCTCGCCCCAATGACACAAGGACCAGTTTACGATGCCAATTGCAACTCCCGCTCAATACGCCGCCATGCTCGACGCCGCCCAGCAGGGTGGATACGCCTTCCCGGCGATCAACGTAACTTCGATCGCGACCATCAATGCCGCATTGAAGGGATTTGCGGACAAGGGTTCGGACGGAATCATCCAGTTCTCAACCGGTGCCGGCGAATTCGCCTCGGGGCTGAACATTAAAGACGCCGTTTTCGGTGTCATCGTCCTTGCGGAGGCGGCGCACCGCCTGGCAGCGAAGTACGACATTCTGATCGGACTGCACACGGACCACTGTCAGCCCGGAAAAGTTGATGGTTTCCTCCGGCCGCTGATCGCCGCCACGACTGAACGTCGCGCTGCCGGAAACGGCAACCTGTTCAACTCGCACATGTTCGATGGTTCTGAACTGAATATCAAAGAGAACATGGCGATCAGCAAGGACCTCCTCCAGCTTTGTGCTGACAACGAGATCATTCTCGAAGTGGAAGCCGGAGTCGTCGGTGGCGAAGAAGACGGTGTCGATCACAGCGACATGCCGGCAGACAAGCTCTACACCAGCCCCGAAGACATGGTCTATGTGCACGAACAACTTAACGGAATCGGACGTTATATGTTTGCCGCAACTTTCGGCAACGTACACGGTCACTACAAGCCGGGGGCGGTCAAACTGCGACCGGAAATTCTCAAAGAAGGTCAGACAGCGGTCATCAAACAGTTCGGTCAGGCTGCCGAGTTTGACCTTGTCTTCCACGGCGGATCGGGAACTCCAAGTGCTCAGTTGCAGGAAACGCTGGACTACGGCGTCGTCAAAATGAACATCGACACCGACACTCAGTATGCATTCACGCGACCGATCGTCGACTTCATGCTGAAGCATTATGACGAAGTCATGATGATCGACGGCGAAATCGGATCAAAGAAAGCGTACGACCCGCGAGCCTACATCAAGCTCGGCGAAAACGGCGTCGCGAAGCGAATGGGACGCGCCTGTGACGATCTCAAGTCGAGCGGCAAGAGCATCTTCGGCAAAGTGTGATCTCACGCAGACTCTGGTCAGTACTGGGTAATAACGCGAGCCCCGCTGGAACATTCCAACGGGGCTCGTTTTCGTTTCGCGAAAAGAATCAATGACGAAACCGCCGGAGCGATCACTCAGTCAGGCGACAGAAACAGCCCTCACAGTACCGTTGTCGCTGAACAACCGGGTGAAAACCAGATGACTCGGCAGATACGCCAGCAGCGGGTAAGCGAGCATCACGATCCCCAACCATGCAACCGGGTGCATCACTGTCTGAGTTGTTTCGCCCCATCCAAACACTTTGTTGACGTTTCCCGCCGCAGAATCCGGCCCGGGAAGAACCAGGAATGCTGTCAACAGGACGATCCAGCAGATCACAATTTGGGCTTTCCAGGCGTTCCGATCGTAACCAAGTCGCCAGACCAGCCAGAGCAGCAGGAACGGCATCCAGCCGTGAAACAGCGACAAACCACGAACGAACAGTGAGAGGTTCGGATCGAACATGTAGGTCGCCAGTCCGACGAAAGGTTTGCCGAAGGACATGTTGAAGAAGAAATCTGCCACCCACAGAAGCTGCGGAAAGACGATCGCCACTGCCTGAGTGCTGATAAGGAACTTAGATTCCGTCCATAAACCGACAAGCGTCACCATGAGAGCCACGTCACAGAACCAGAGAAAATTCGCTGCTCCGTACGCGTGGTGGTACCACGGCACCAGTACCGCCATGAATGCGGTATAGGTGATCTTCACGGACATTGAGATTTTCGACGTTGAGTCACCGCGTTCTGTTCGTGTCTCAGGACTGAATTCAGACATTCAAATTCCTTTCACTGCAACCGTGGTCGGATCAGGCCGTTTGCCATCCACGTTAAAGCGATGCACGATCTCAGATACAACGCCGATTTTCCGAAGTGATCAAAGTGATACTGCAGACGACATTCTGCAAGCACCTGCCAGTTGCCGACATCGTGACAATCCCGAGCGGGCCACGCTATTGCCCACGGCGAATGCCTCACTGGGCAAATCCCTCCGGACCTGAGGCAGATTTCTGCTCCACATTACTTGCGGAGGTAACGAATGAGTCGGTGCGAACGAAACCACGAGCTGAATCTGGAAGGTGACTCCACGGCGACGCTGGAGCCCGTTGAGCGAGCAGCCAGTCTCGGCCTGCTGGATCAACTCGCGATGAAACTTAATGCGGCACCAGTGCAAACTGAGCCTATCAATTTCGAGCGAGTGCAACAGCTCGAAACGCGGCTGGCTGACCGCGAGCAGCTTGTGTCGATCCTGACTGAACGACTGGAACAGGCGGCGGACGAGCTTGATCGAATCAAGCGAACCGGGGGAGTACTTGCAAAATCTCCTGGTGACACTGCCAGTGTGGCGTCTTTGCTGGAAGGACACAGCGAAGTGGCGGCGACGCTTGACCGTTTCGTCCGGGCATGGGAAGAACGCTACGAAGGTCCCGCCCTGCGTCGAATGGAAGCGGGCATCGAGGAACTCCGTGAGCGACTGGAACAGTCGACACTTCAAAGTCACATTTCGAGCGGAAGCCGGTCTGATTCTCACTTTCCTTCGGGCCATCGATTCGAAGGCCGAATTCAGGAAGAAGAAGACCGCGACACTTATGGAGACTCCGATACACCGTCTGATGACGCTCCGGCTCACTCCACGCTTCATCGCAGAAGCAACGATGCCGCTCCGATCAGACTCGTGTTGATTTCCAGCGAGAATGTTCCTGACGACCTCGACGTTCCACTTCCCGAGTCGGTCGACGAAACCGATGTTCCTGAACTCGAACTCCGCAAGGCAATCACGGACCGGGATGCATATATCACCTGGCTGTGCCACCGCATGCGAGACATAACCGGCCAGTTGGAAGACTGGATGACTTCGCTGCGAGTCGACTCGGACGATACGACGCTGCACCGGAGAGTCGACGAAATCGAACAACTGATTCACGAACAATTAAGAGTGTCCGAAATCGAGGTCTCGATCGAACGTGCTCGTCTCTCCCGCGAACAGGCAAAGCTTCACGAGGCAACTCAGCGACTGGCTCGCGAACGAGAACAGCTGGCGAAACCCTCCAGCCTTGTGGACGGTGACGAAGACACACCCTTGGTTCGACGCTGGAAGAAGTTCATGAAGCCTGGCGACGCCTGAGTCCACGCTTGTCACTCCGCGGCAACTCCAAATCGTACAGGTGGCAATCCACCTGCGGACGAATCGAGAGAGTCTGTCAGCTTGAGTGGAAGCTTCTAACAGCTGCCAGCAGCTTCAAGATGCTTTTCGCAGCGTACTTTGAACGGAATGTAATTCGCTGATTCCAACGCCTGCGGCTGATATTCGCGATAGACCTCGTTCGCCAATCGTTGAAGATCAAAGTCTTTCCAGACACTTCCGAGGTCCACCAACTGCTCTAGACCATTCGGCGACTGTTGCAACGAGTCCGGCATTAGACCAGCCAGCGCCACCGCTGCCGCCGCCGATTGGCCAAGTACTTCGTCGGACAGCACAGACAGGCCGCGATGATGGAGCAGCACACAGCAGATCAGATCGTCGGGGAATCCCCATGCAAACATAACGTTGGCTGCAGCGCTGGCGTGATTCCAGTGAAACGTCTTGTCCTCGAATTCTGTCAGAGTCATCCGATGTGAGTTGTCCTGACTCATGAAGCGAACATAGTCGTCGTCCAGCTCGTTCGTGAGGACTGGGATCAGGAAGTCCTGGAGAAGCCCGGCGGCAAAGGCCAGCTCCTCGTCGGCCTTCAGGAGTCTCGCCAGTTGTTTCGCGAACAATGCCCGTTCCAGATTCGCGTTCCAGAACCCTGCGAGGTTGATGAGCTTCAACTTTCGAGCAGGCAATGCGTTCTGTAATGCCGCCGTAATCAGATGCAACCTTGTACGTCGTATCCCCAGCGTTGCGATCGCGTGATGAGGTGACACGATGCGATGCTTTAAAGCGTTATTGCTGGCGTTGACGTTGCGCAGCAACTGACAGGTAAGTCCGGTGTCGGACTCGACGATGACAGTCAGATCGTTAATGGTACAGTCGGGTTCGTCAGCCTTCTGTGAGAATTCCGAAACGACCGACGGAAGAATTGGCAGCCGCACGTTCGGAAGCTGGTCCGTACTGGACTTTTCACCGAGCATGGAAACACGAATACTCGACCAGTCAATCACAACCACTCTGCTTTCAGTCAATCGTCGGGCAAAGAATTCAACACTGTCGCTCGCAGCCGACAGACTCCGAACGGACTGCCGCAATCTGGACTTCGCACTTGCATTGTCGGTCCGGCAACTATATCTCAAAGGCGATCACTCACAGGACGCGGTGATTCAAACGCTTCGGCTTACAGGGATGTCCCTGTCACGAAGCATGAATTCCCTCAACGCTCACTCGCCTCAGCATGCCCAGTCACCGTACGTCTGACCTCATCCGGTTTGTCACGGAACCAGCCCCGTGCCCGTACCTGGCCGAAGAATCCGCACAGCTTGAATATCGAGTGCCGTCACAACTTGACCAGGACCTGCTCGAATCGTTGATCGAGCGAGGGTGGCGACGTTTCGGGAATTACGTATTTCGCCCCCAGTGCTCCGCGTGCCGAAAGTGTCGTCCGCTGCGAATCGTCCTCGACGAGTTTCGGCCTTCAAAAAGTCAGCGACGCACTCTGCGTAGAAACCAGAATGTCGAGTTGAGTGTCACTCGGCCACACGTCACTGACGCGCATGTTGAGCTATTCAACGCTTACCACCGCGACATGACCAACCGTCGAAAGTGGCCGGACAATCTGACGTCCTTTCAGGACTATTACGACTCGTTCATCGGTGGACAGAACGAGTTTGCTGCCGAGTTTCAGTACCGGGACGCCGGACGGCTGATCGGTGTCGGCATTGTGGATGTCCTGCGCAACGGACTGTCGAGTGCCTACTTCTACCATGATCCAGCCTGGCGAAAGCTGGGGCCAGGGACCTTCTCGATCCTGAAGGAAATCGAATGGGCTAAGGCGCATTCGCTGAAATACTCTTACCTCGGCTACTGGATTCACGAGAACCTGTCGATGGACTACAAGGCTCGCTTCGAGCCCCACGACATTCTTGAAGACTGCGTCGACACGAATGAATCCCCAAACTGGCAGAGGCTACCGACGATCAACGACTGAACCTCATACTTCGGCCAGAAACTCATCGCCGCGTCGCGATGGATGATCGCTTCAGGATTCCTTTTTCGAATCCGAGCCATCGATCTTCTTCTGGCCTCGACGTGAACGTCGACGGCGGTTGGGTCGGCGCCCCTTCTTCTCCGGTGAACCCTCGGCAGGGGCATCCGCTGCTGGCTCGGAACCACCATCGGTCCCCGCATCAGAAACGGAGGCTGAGGTCGACTCTGCAGCGAGCACTGGCTTGCCGGGCTGTAATTCATCTTTGAGCCCGCTGCCGAACACATCGTCGTCAGGAGACCCAACTGGTGGTGCAGCTGTTGAACCGTCGGTCGCCGTGTCAGCAGACGCGACGGAAGACTCGCCTGCAGGTGCGGTGGATTGCTCCAGAACCGGTGCTGCCGTTGCTCGAACCACGGTGTCGATGGGCGAATCAACAATGAACGGCATCGTTTGTTCGACCGGAGCATCCAGATCCTCCGACGAAGATTGATCGGCTGTCGTTGGATGACCAGTTTGAGAACCGTGCAGTTCTTCAACCGGTGCATCGGAGGCATTCTCTGCTTCCTGAGAATTCTCCGGTTCGAACACGAATTCAGGCACGTTGAACGTTGGAAGTTCGGGACCAGGCTCCACGAGTTCCATCCATGTGGCCGCACGGCAAGTGCAACGAATTGACACCGTATCGATCGGCGAACGTCTGGTGCGACCGCAGTCCGCGCATTTCCAGAATCGGCGAACATCGTATCTGACTTTGAGGCCTGGACCTTTGATTGTCCTTCTCCCGATCGTGTGGTGACGCGATGATGAGTTGTCACGGTCGGCCCGTCTCGAAATCACGACTTGCATGACGATCGCGATGGTCTTCTGCCGAAACCGCAGATTCAATTATCCTTGGGCTGCATCAAGAACTGCTGCAGCTCCCAATACTGAAAGTGCTGGGAACTCTAACGTGGAGCACTCCCGCTGAGAATCATGGCGGATGGTGGTGCTCACTGCGAATTTCGCGTTTCAGAATTCAGACAGGTCTCGCTGGAAATGGCTTCAATCGAAAAGAGAGATACTCGAACCGCACTCTGCGGTCTGGTGATGGGAGCCGCGGACATCGTCCCCGGAGTCTCCGGCGGCACGGTTGCACTGGTTCTTGGTATCTACAACCGGCTGGTTTCTGCCATCAGCAGCTTCGATCGAGAAGCGGTCAGAATGGTCGCCGCTCGTCGCTGGTCTGCTGTGGCAGAACACATCGATCTGAGGTTTCTCGTCGCACTGGGTTTCGGAATCGCCACCGGTATTGGTGGACTGTCGTTTCTGATGAAGAAGTTGCTGGACGAGCATCTTCAGCTCACCTACGCCGTTTTCTTCGGGCTGATACTTGGGTCAGGAATTCTGGTCGCTCGCGGCGTCGCCCGCTGGAACGCCGCCAGTGCCGGAGCACTGATCTTCGGAGTCGTTGCCGCCTGGATTGTTGTCGGTTTCGACGTTCTGCAATCTCCGCCAGACACGTTCTGGTATCTGTTCTTCTGCGGAACCGTGGGAATCTGCGCCATGATTCTGCCGGGCATCAGTGGGGCGTTCATCCTGCTGATTCTCGGACGGTACTCCCATGTGACGGACCTGATTCGCAGTGTTCTCAAAGGCGACTGGTCACTTCTGGTATTCGTGGAGATTGCCATCTTCTGCAGCGGATGCCTGTTCGGACTGCTGGCGTTCAGTCGAGTGCTCCGCTGGCTGCTCGCTCATCACACCACAATAACCATGGCGACACTCTGTGGACTGATGCTGGGTTCACTGCGAAAGCTGTGGCCCTTCAAGCTGGAACTGACACCGCCCGACACCGAATTCAAACTCAAGCAGTTTGAAAACATCGTCCCGCAATTCCAGGACGGAACGACGAGCGTGACACTGGGGCTGATCATTCTGGCCACATTTGCGGTCTTGTCGCTGGAGTCGTTTGCGAGACGAAGGCGTGCGGCAGACAACTCGGAGACACCGTCGTGAATGCACGTTGCAAGTTCCAATCGCCGCTGTTTTCTGCACATGTGAGCTGATAAGCTGAGTTGCGTGGCGGATCTGCGCTGGGTTGAAATCAGATGTGCGATTGATGTTTTCTGTGCCCCTTACACTTAACACTTTTTATCAAACGGTAGAGGAAGCATGGATCTCCCGACGTGTCCTTCCTGTAGTCAATCAGTTCTTGATGAGGACGCCGAGGCTTGCCCGTTCTGCGGTGCGTCCATGTCCGGCAAGCGCGGTGTCACATCACCAGCGGCGTCGCCTTCCGCCAGTGCTGGCTCCCCATCCAGCGAGAAGCAGCGCAAGACGAAATCATCCGTCGAAAAAATGACGGACAGTGATGACCCTTTCGATGTTGCCGCGCCCGTCACACACAAGGTCGTGCAACTGCTTGCCAAACCGGTTAAAGGCAAGCTGCATCGGATCATCTGTCCGATGTGCGAAACAGCTGGATTTCAATCAACAAAAGCAGCCGGTCGAGAAGTTCGCTGCGCCAAAAAAGAGTGCCTCGTCCCCATCTTTACGGCACCGGTATCGGACATTGAGCAGAAGCAGGAAGCTGCTGACGCCGCCGCCGAGGCACTTGTTGCCGAGTCTCAATCCTCAGGACTTTCGATTGCGGCGTACATCGGCATTGCCGTCGTCGCTGCCGGCGTTCTTGCGGGTGGAGCATTCTATTTCACTGCGGAACCTGAGAAGAAAGAGTTGTCGTTTGAAGAGCAGATGGCACTCAAAGGTCGAGGCAACACGGGAACAACCATTGTTTCTCCTGGCGGCCCCAATGATCCGGAAACGAACACCACTCCCGACAAGCCAGATGGTTCGGCAGTGACTCAACCACCAGTCGGGCCACCAGTTGCAGAAATGCGCAACACAGCATTGCAGCTGATGAACCACACTTCTCTGCTGCAGGATCGCAATCAGCGGAAACCATTCTGCCGACGCCTCACTGCTGAAGCCTTCGCCATCGCTGGCGACTTTGATGGAGTCATGCAGCAGCTCACACAGCTCGACAAAGTCGGGCCGCAACTCAAGTATTATCGAATCCAGCCACTGGTGTTTGTTGCCTGGAGTCGCCTGCAGGCCGGCAATTCCGTCGCAGCCACCGCCGCCGTCACCGAAGCACTGCCGCTGGTCGATGACCTGCCAACCTTTGGCACTCTCGCCACAGATACCGTGACGGAATTATCCACACTTCTCGTCGCGATGGACCGAACTTCCGAAGCCGCTCAGCTTCTGGCGCAACGAAATGATGCCGGAGCGCTGGGGCAATTCATGGAATCAAGATCGCGTGCAGAATCGACCGGTCGACAATCATTTGACAATGCAGTCTCACTTCGTCCTGTGACCGGCTGGTCGGCACCGCAGTGGGTCGCCGTTACGGTGTCGCTGACTGCCCGCGGCATGTCCGACAAGGCAATCGCGTGGGCAAAGCAGGCACCAGACCAGTCGGCGATTGAAGACTGTCTGTCTGGATGGGCCGAAGCCGAGTTAATCGCCGCCGGAGACGACACACCTCTTGCCGAAATCGAAGGCCAGATTCAGTCGCTCAGCAACACGGCGATTTCAAAGATTCTCAGCCGATGTGCATTAGCACTGCACGGACTGGGCAAGCCAGCCATGGCTGTCGCGCCTTTAGCGAAAGCCAGGCAACTACTGGGAACGGCGGGAGCACCGTTCACAATCGACCTGTTAAGCCTGAAGCAGAATTCCAGTTTGAAATTACCGGACACACTGGCAATTCTGCAAAAGGCGCTTGCTGCAACCGAACTGGCCCACGCCGAGGCCGCACTCGGACAAGCCGACGAGGCATGGAAATCTGTCTTGCTCGCGATGGACTTCACGCGAACGATGGCTCCCGGCCTGACGCTCGCCGATCGTCCATTCGGGGAAATCAAGCAAAAAGGCGACTCCGCAGTCACCGACGAACTTAAGTCGCTGAACAATCTGTTGACCGATGATGAGGCTCGCATCGCTTACCAGAATTATCGGAACCGAGCGCGTCAGCTGTTGAATGCCGCTCAGGAACGATTCAAGCTTCAGGAGCAGATTCTGACCGAGGTTGTTCAGTGGGGCTTCGCGACTCAGATCTGGAGCGAGATTCAACAGCGAGCAACCAACATTGCAGATGTCGCTGCTCAGGAACCGTGGTTCAATTCGAACCTCGTCAAGGCGGTCTACAACGACTTTCGTGCCAACAATCTGGCGGACAAGGGAGCCGAAGTCGAAGCCGCTGTTACCAGGGTTCGTCTTGACGAACTGAGCGCACCACGAGTCATTGCTTATTATCTGGCGGCAAAACGTGCGACAGGCAAGACTCCGGCCGACGGCGCAGAAGTACTGGCCAACTTTCTGCGAGCCCACAATGAAGAAGCCGACAAACGCTGGCAGCAGGAGACGATGCTGAGACTCGTTTCCCGACTGGTCGCTGCAGGACGACTAGCGGACGCCTTCAAGCTCGTCGCAGCCATTCAGGACGTGCAGACACGAGAGCTGGCTTACGAGCTGACCGGTATCGAAGCAACCGCGCGAGGCCAGTTCGGCGAGGTCTACGATCATGCCCGGACTGCGGACATCATTCCTCCCGAAAAGGTCGCTCTATTGCGCGGATTTATTGGACAACTTCCCGCTAAGTAATTCCCGCGACATTGGAAATTGCATTCGACGACTCGCTTCTCACCGGTCGCTGATCGTGAATCATCCTGTCGCTGTGTGACCGGGCCATTCTGGACAGACCACGCCGATGTCCTGAAAAGCAGCCCCGTCACGGCTGTTGCCAGTTACGCGCGTTGCCAGGTCACGCGGAAGCGACCGCGAATGGCATCGAACAACGCGGCAACGGTGGTCACATTGAGTGTCAGAAACATAGCCTGAACGCCGAATAACAGCGATGGTCGTCCGATCTTCTGACACAGCCAACCAGCGAATCCTGAATAGTAGAAGCACAGATGAAACACCATCAGTAATCCGTAGAACGACTGACTCATCAGCAGAACATTCGTGACACCGACAACCGCCAGCAGAACGGGTGACGTCAGTCGCAAAATCTTGTGTGAGACATACTCGAGCCAGATAGGATTACGCCACGGTAATAACCATGACGGATGTTGGAGTATCAACTGAGCGGCACCGGCGATCGTTCTACGTTTGCGGACGGCCTCCTGCCCCAGTGATCCCGAAGCCTCATCCCACGCGATTGCGTTTCGTTCAAACACGCACTTCCAACCGTGTGTCACCGCGACCATCGGAATGACGACGTCGTCGAGCAACGTCGATTCCGGGATCGGCTGAAACACTTCCCGCCGAATGGCGTACAGCGCCCCCGTTGCTCCGGGAACGCTGCGGAACTGAGCTTCTGCTCGACGGATCATCTTTTCGTAACGCCAGTAGGCACCGATGCCTTGCCCGGCAGTGGAATCGCTCGACGACTGGCGAAACTTCAGCTCACCAGAAACAACGCCCACTTTCGGATCGGCGAAATTCGCGAGCATCTCCGGAATCACGTCGTCTGCCAGGATCTGTCGCGCGTCGCAGAGGAGCACAATCTCACGTTGACACTGTGGAATCAGCTCGTTCAGTATTGCTGGCTTTCCTCGTCGATTCGCAAACTCGAACAATTTCACACGCGGATCGTTCAACAGACGAACAGTATCAGCAATGTGATCGTTCGAACCATCTGATCCAATGAGTATCTCATCAACCATGCCGGCCTGTTCCGACCGCAACAGCAGCGACAGCTTATTACGAATTCGATCGGCTTCGTTGTGACACGCGATGACTATTGACACCCGTTGATTGATCGGGTGCCGCTCACGTCGCAGTGGACACACCCTGGCCAGTCCTTTCACCAGAATCGGATACCCAAGATAAATGTAGAACAGCCCGGTGAGACTGCACCAGAAGAGGACTTCCGTCATGCGATGGCTCCTTCCGGTTCAGAACTCACGGCTTCGTCACAAGTGCCTTCTTCCGCCGGTGTGTTTGCGAACACAGCGGGCTCGTTGCCAGACGACCGGAGCTTCGTCTCGATACCACAGGTTTGATTCAAAACTTCGGCCAGTTGCCGAGTCAGCCATCGCCGCTCGAAACGAGTCGCATATGCCGAGTCCGGAACAGTCAGCTCAAGTTCCGCTCCATCAAGTTGCCGACTCAGGTAATCGGCAATTCCGTCGATGTTCGACGGCAGGAACGATTCAGCCTGCGTAACGCCGGAGAGAATCTCGCTGACTTCACCTGCCGGACCGACAGACAGAATCTGTCGTCCCAGGGCGAGATACTCAAATGTCTTTGCAGGAACGACTCGCCCCGCTTCCGGCGCGTCCGACAGCAGCAGACACTGAATGTCCGACTGCCGCATGATTTCAATCGCCCGCTTGTGTTCGACGTATCCTTCACGGATCACGTCACATGGCAACGATTCGAGGCGATCAAGAATTGCTTCCTGATCTTTCGTGCGACGTCCGGCGACGACGAGTTCTATTCGTCGTGCTTTGTCGGGTGAGTCATCGTTCAGTTTCTGAATCGCCTCTACAACTGGCTCGATCGACGTAAGATTCCAGAGCGTGCCGACGTAGGCGATTCGCAGTTTCCTGTCCGACCGGAGATGCTGCGAGTCATCGTCGACGGCATCCTCAGCAGCCGCATCCCCAGTGGCAGCTGGTAATGCAATGTCAGCTGCATCGTAGCCGTTATAGATGCACGAAACGCTGGCGTTGCTGCCGGCTCGTTGAACGGTTTCTGCAACGGACTCCGCGCTCCGCCGAGTCGTCGCTACAACCGTCGTTGCACGACGCAGCACCTTTCGCTGCATTCGGTCCTGCAGCCAGTTCGAGAGGTTCGACTTCTGCCGGTTCTCCTGGAATCGGTTGCTGATTCCCCACTCATCGCGATAGTCAACGATCAACGGAATCCCGCTGCGACGACTCAGCTCAGCAGCGGTGACAAACGATGAAAACGGCGGAGCCGTAACGAAGATCGCATCATGCTTCAGTTCGCCAAGCAGCTGCAGCCCCTGCTTGATCGCTGCGGGATACCAGAGAATCTGAGCATCAGGCTGCAGAATCGCATTACCCGCCGCCCGCACTGCTGACTTCAACCACTTCCTGATTCCGCCCGACTTTCCTGATAACGACGCTCCGTCGTTGCCAGCGGAAAGGGCATTCTTCAGTGCGTACCCCGGCTCCATTGTTTTTGCGAGTCGCACAACAGTCGACTCGGGAATTTCTGCAGCAAGCGATTCGTCAAACACCGGCACCGACGGATTCGCAACTGTCAGCACGGAGCAGTCCCAACCAAACTCGGGCAGATATTTGACAAACTTAGTGACTCGCTGCACGCCCGCTCCGCCAGCTGGCGGAAAGACGTACGCAACAACGAGCACTCGTCGAATCGAATCGAGGTCCTGTGTCGCATTCATGCTTCCACCTCCTGAACTCCCACGAGCGAATTCACGACGTTGTCTGGATTCGGACTGGTAGTACCTGACAGGAACCTTCTGAGATCGGACGCGGTGTCTTTCCACGTTCGTGCTCGATAGGCAGCGGCGCCCTTTTTATAAACAGGTTCAAGACTCTGAAGCATCGCTTCACCAAGCACAGCAGCGTCTCCCACGGGCACAACGATCGAGTGATCAACGGTGGCAATTTCCTGAACACTGCCGACGTCGGTCGACACCCACGGCGTGCCGCACGCCAGTGATTCCCGCAGCACATTCGGCAGCCCTTCTGAATCGCTGGACAGTACCGTCGCATCGGCCGCCCGATACCAGTCAGGCAACTCACGCTGCTGAACCGGCCCGATGATAATCACAGACTCGCTCAATCCTCGGAGCGCCACCAGCTGGCGGATTGAGGTCTCGGCAGATCCCTCACCAAGCAGATAAAGTTTTGCGTCCGGTCGTGCGGCAATCACTGATTGGAACGACTCAACAAGAACGTCCAGTCGCTTGACGCGTTCCATCCGACCGACCCAGACGAAAATTGGCTGGTTCGATGACAGGTTCAATCGCTGCCGCGTAGCGGTTCCATCCCCCTGACAGAACATATCCCGATCAATGCCCTGGTAGAGTGTGTGAACCCGATCGGGTCGTACACCAAGTTCAACGGCTCTTTGATTCAGTCCGTCACATACCGCCAGCACTGCGTCGGATTCCTGAAGCACTCGTTTGATCTGATCACAGCGCTTACGGTCTTTCGTCAGCAGTAGAACATCAGAGCCGCCGATTATGACCCCTGACTTTGCACCAAGCATCCGAGCGGCTCTCAGGCCTGCCTCGCCATCGGGATGTGCCCAGTAACTGAGAACCCAGTCGGGATTGAAATCTTCAGTGATTCTCTCGACAGCCCGCTCGACGGAAGCCCACATGAATTGTCCGTAGTTGTGCCGCTGGACTTTGGGCGGATAAATGAATGTGGGGCGTTCGATTCGAAGTGTCTCGTCGTCGATACATACTGATGAATTTGCACCCGCTTCAGCGGCGCTTCGATTGAATCGGGTGAGAATTCGCTGCGCGGATTCTCTGACAACTTCAGGCCACGGACGCGGAGCAACAACTCGTACCTGCCCCTTATCGTTCAGCGCGTGACAGAGCATTCGATTGAAAGTTCCACGCACCGACGATGTCGGGTTCGGATAAACCGAGCTAAGAAATAATGTCTTCATTCAGGAATCCTCAGGCATCGAAAGCCAGAGTCCGTTCAAACGCTTCATCAAGAGTTGTTGTTGGTCGCCAGCCAAGTTTCTGCTTCGCCAGGTCGTTGGAGTAACGCAGTGACTTCCACATCGCCTGCACTCGATACCGAGTCAGCACAGCGGGAATCTGTTGCTCTGTTTTCCTGCTGTAGTACTCGTTGAAGTCAGCCAGCCAGTTGATCGCGAACTGAGGAATGCCAATGACCTTCAATTTGCGCCCTGACTTTCGATGTTCACGAATGACCTGTCGGCCGGTCGGAAGATCGTCGTCGACGATGTTGAACACCTCTCCGTCGATTCCGGCAACGATTCCTGCCCGCTTCACGGCATCAGCACAGTTATCAACGTAAGTAAACGGAACTCGCTGACTGCCTCCCATGCGCAGCAGATGATGGCCAATCGACAGCCCGATCCGATGACACAGGACGCCTCTTTCTTCGCCAAAAATGACTCCGGGTCTCACCACCACCAGCGGCAACTGATGTTCGTTCGCGATCTGCCAGGCAACTTCTTCCTGCAGGATTTTGCTGTATGTGTAGGGGTCTCGAAGAAATCCCGCCGTATCCACCGGGCAGGTTTCATCGAGAACGGAATGACTCGCCAGTTTCTGGGAGCCGTAGACACCCAGCGAACTGATCAGAACAAAACGACTGACGTCAGCTTCGGCAGCCGCCGTCATGAGCGTGCGCGTCGAGATGACCGAGTTCATCACAAGATTACTGGGACAGCCACTTAGAGCTGCTGCCGCGTGGTACACAACATCACAACCTGTTACGAGCGCCCGGCAGTGATCGAGGTTCGTCAGCTGGCCACTGACAGTCTCCGTCTGGTTCCACCGTCGTGCTCCGATAAAATCCCGCAACCTGTTGATATCGCTGCCCGTACGGACTGCGCAGCGTACGGCGCCGCCTTCATCGACAAGTTCGCGAAGAACTCGGCGTCCAAGGAAGCCAGTCGCTCCCGTCAGTAAGACCTGCATGGCTGCGATATCTGTCGTGCTGTTCATCTCGCCGTTTCAATCCGAGTTTACTTACCAGGGACACTGACCACGCAAGGACCAGCCTCACGGGCTCTTTTCACAAAGGACCTCGTCCGCCGCATCGCAACGTTTTTCGAATGCATTCTCAGTTTCCGGTATGTGGGAGTGCGTCGTCCGGCGCTGCCGTCGTCCGTCACATCGTTTGTCGTCTTCCCGCTGACATGCATGAAACATTCGATCCATGATCGCCGTCACGCGGACGATTTCCTCGCCAGAAACGGGAGATTCGCCACCTTCCAGAATGGCCTGATAGAATTGGCGGAACATCTCTTTCAAGCCATCGAAGTAGTGAAAGTCACCTCTCCAGAAACGAAGAAGATTCTGCCTGAAGTTTCGCGACGCCTCACGCACCTGCCGCCACGGCACTTCGATTCTTGCGATCGCTCCCGGGTAACGATCTATCTGATCGGTTCGAATCAACTGACTGGTCAGATTCACTTCCAGAGACCCATCCGTCCCATAGATTCGAGTCAGACGGTGGCATGGCTTTGTTGTACTCATGAAGAGCAGACTGCCCGTCACCTGCTCACCTGCCAGATGTGCCCGCAATTCGGTGGGAAAAGGTATTCGTGGCACGCGGCTGAACCAGGCTGCCTGGATCTCCGGCTCATCGTCGCGCAGAAATTCCGTAATGCGGTACAGCGGATGAGAAATCGTGTTCTGAAACAAACCGCCCGGCAGACGTCTCACCCAATGATCCACGTTCGCGACGACCTGCGTCCCGAAAGGGCCGTCAAGCGGGTAGCCCAGAACGGACTCCACATGCTGAACGTCACCAACTGCGCCAGCTGCGACTCGTCTTCGGCACTCCAGCCACGCTGGATCAAACAGCTGATCGTGGCCCAGACACACAAGCCTGCCCGCCTGCCGAGCTGCAGCAAGCACTTCACGAGCCTCGTCAGCATCAACCGTAAACGGCTTCTCGACATAGACGTGAACTCCCGCCGCCAGAAGCTGCAGCGCCAGCGGACGATGGGACCCAACCGGAGTCGTCAAATGCACAACGTCAGGACGAGTCTGCTCAATCATCTGATCAAGGTCAGTGAACTGCCCTGGGATCTCGAATCGTTCCGCCGCCTGCCGCGCAAGCAGTGGCTCCAGATCGCAGACCGCAACCGGATCCGCCCACGGGATGCGACGAATCTGCTGCAGATGCGCATCGGCAATCTGCCCGCACCCGACGAGACCAATTTTTATCCGTTTCTCAATCATTTCACCGGACTTTTATTTCACCACGGACGCTGCGTGACGTCGCTCATTCCGTCGCCAGACAGTTGGCTATGAAGCACTTCAAGCTTCCCCGTCACGGTCGAGCAGGCAAGCCTTCAATTAATTCGCGATACAGATTTTCGTATTGCCGCACCATGTTCCGCACATCGAAGTGTTGTTCGACGCGCTGACGAGCCAGTTCGCCGTACACCGGCCATCCTTCCTGATCCCTCAGCAGGTCCCGCATGGCAAGCGCCAGTTGCTCTGGACTGTTCGGCGAGACGAGTCTGCCCGTCTTGCCTTCGACGACGATTTCCGGATTCCCTCCGACCCGGGTCGTCACGACGGGCAGGCCGACCGACATCGCTTCCAGTAATGTCAGCGAGATTCCTTCCGACAGTGATGACGACACGAAAAATCCTGCCTTCGACATCAGCTGCGAAATGTCACTTCGCTCTCCCAGAAACTCGACGTGGTCATTCAGGTTGAGCTCCTTTGCAAGTCGCTCGAGCCTGCTTCGCTCCGATCCGTCGCCGACGATCCTCAGTCGGAAGTCGGGACGATCCTTGATCAGAATCCAGGTGGCTCTGATCAATGTTTCGAAATCTTTCTCAGGTGACAGTCTCGCAACACTGATCGCCACCGGCTCGGCAGAAGGCCCACGATACTCGAAGCGATCGAGGTCCACTCCGTTCCAGAGAGCCACTGTTCGGTCCGCTGCACGAACGTCGTCACGACGGCATAGAGCTGCAGCGTCTTCGGAAACTCCGATGACTTTGTCGGTAAGCTGATTCGCCATGCGGAACTGCAGTTTCGCTTTCCAGCCTTTACCGCAGCCTCGCCCGTGCTGTGTGTTCACAACGACCGGGACGCCAGCGAGCTTCGCCGCAAACGCTCCATAAAAATGCGCGAGCGTATTATGAGTGTGAACGACGTTGAACCTTCCTCTGCGGAAGATGCGAGCCAGACGTCGAAGTCGGCCGAGTTTTCCTGACGCTACATCCGCCACACATTCGACGTGATGCCCTTGCTTGCGCAACTCCTCGGCCGGAGCTCCCACCCCATCGAGCGCGACATAACTCGTCTCAAAGCGTTCTCCGTCCCGGTTCCTGCCAAACTCAACAAGTAGTCGCTCCAGACCGCCGGTCAACAGGCACATACTGACATGACAAACCCGAATCTTCGTACCTGGCTTTCGAGAAGCAGATCTGGATGTGCCCGCAGGTGTGTCTGGTCTAATCGTTTCGGATGTTCGGGGCGAAGACATAACGCGTTCCTGGTTCGAGACGGACTGTCACTTCAAACTGGTTGTTTGTGTGAATTCCAGATTCCGCGGAAAGAGGCGCAGAACCTCGTCCACTGCAATCTAGGTCGCATTCGAACCTAACGCGTCCGGGACGTGGCTGATCGCCCGAAATCTTTCGCGGCGAGCGACACGCCAGTCGGATAACCAGACGTTACGCCGATTATGCGGCACTTCGGAGCTGAACCGATTGCAGCGACAATCAACTTTGCAACGATCCTGAACAGGCGTCGTTTGCAGAGTGCTTCTGTTACCGGCAACGTGTACCGGCACAGGGAGTTAAATCAGGCAGCGAGCACGATGCCGGAAGAGGATCGAAAGGTGCCCTTCAACGGCGAGTGATTCTGTGCCACTCCAGAGGCTGAGCGATCAGATGACCTCTGTCATCGGCTCACCCTCATCCAACAGGTACTGAGGTCGTCCCTGAGGATCGATGAGTGTCGTGTTTCTGGCGTCGATACCCAGCCGCTCAAACAGCGTCGCAAACACGTCCTTGTAATGCACCGGTCTTGAGATGGCCGAGCCAGCAGTTCGATCCGTTGCTCCAATCACCTGTCCGGTTCTCATTCCGCCACCCGCCAGCATTGCAGGTCCGACACGCGGCCAGTGATGTCGGCCGCCCGTCTTCGGATCAATGCGAGGCGTACGTCCGAACTCGCCCCAGACGACGATCGAAACGTCCTCAAGCATTCCTCGCTCTTCGAGATCCGTCACCAGCGCGTGCAGCCCGTGATCGACGATCGGCAGCAGCGTCCGCATGCGAGGAAAGTTACTTGAGTGAGTGTCGAAGTCGCTGATCGACACACTCACGCAGCGAACCCCGGCTTCGATCAACCGTCGAGCCAGCAGGAACTTCCGAGGTGCTTCCTCGCCTTCTGCCGTTGTGAATCGAAACGAGTCCGGCGAGGACGGTCCGGTGTAGCGATGCAGCATTTGTGGTTCTTCGCGGCTCAGATCAAGCGCCTCCGCGAAACGCCCGGACGTGAGAATGCTGACGGCCTGCTGATTGAACGCGTCCATCGCGTCCATCATTCCGCTGGCGTCGACCTTTCGTCGAATTCGATCAAGCCCGCCCAGCAGCCCCGCTCGACTCTGCAATCGAGCCAGCGACAGCTCCTCGTTCAGCTTCATACTCATGACATGATGGTTGCCAAGCCGATTCAGTTCACCCTGCATTCCCGCTTCCAACTCACGCTGAAACATCCCGGAGATATCTGGCCGAAACGGCTTATGGGCTGGCCCCAGGAACCCCGGTCGAGCACTGTTTCGAACCAGCGGGCGGCCCTGCATCAAATCGACAAACGAGGGAGCGTCGTCGTCGGCCTTGCCCTGCAACTTTGACACGACGGAACCCATGACCGGGCGACCGCCCATCGACTCAAGATTCTTGTATTCAAATCCGGACTGACACTGAAATCCGTCGTGCCGACCGGCCGAGCCAACCAACGACCTGATAAAAACAAATCGACCAGCGATACTGGCCACACGAGGCATCAGCTCGCACATCTGAAATCCGGGCAGGGCAGTCTGCACGGGAAAAAACTCACCACGAATCTCCGACGGTGCCGACATTTTCATATCGATCGTGTCGAGTTGAGGTGGTCCGCCGTCCAAATGAATGTTGTTCACGGACTTGCGGGAAGAGCCAATCCCACTGGCGGCTTCACATCGCAGCACATCAACCAGTGACAGCCCAGCCAGCCCCGTTGAGCCAGCCAGAAGTGCGGTGCGACGACTTACGCCATCGCAATGTCGAACCGAGCTTCCACTGAATTTGATCATCGTAATTTTCCGTTGGTCACTTTTCTCGATGGCAGACGGCACGAACGACATCTCAGCATTATGCACCACTTCGACGATCAGCCCAAGTCGAACCGCAGCTGAGTCCACGTCCCACGAACCAGTCTCTGGAATTCAGAAGGCAGACGCTGAGTATACGTCATTAGAGTTACCTGACTCCTGCGTCGCTCGCTTTTTGATTAAGTCTTCGCAATCGTTACGATGCATGGCCCACTTCGCAGTCTGCATTCGCGGCCTGTATCGATTCAGAAACCTGATCAGTCACGACACACCTGGCCAGCGTGGCTGGTTTGCCACAACCAAAGAGGCCCAGTAGACCTCACCGAATGATGTGCGCAAAGCGCGCGGATGTTTCGCAGGAAGACTCTAAATGTCGCAATCGTTCGAGCAGGAAGCCGGATGACCAACGTAATCACTTCACCGGCGAACAGCATCAACCTGGCCGCCATCGCGAAAGAGTTGTCGTTCACCGAAAAGCAGGTGCGTAACGTCGTCGCGCTGCTGGACGACGACAACACTGTTCCTTTCATTACACGCTATCGCAAGGAACAAACCGGTAATCTCGATGAAGAGCAGATTCGCGAGATTGAAAGACGAGTCAAAGCTCTCAGGCAACTGGCTGAGAAAACAGAGAGCATCCTGAGACTTATCGATGCTCAGGGAAAACTCACCCCGGAACTGCGACGAAAGATCGAAGCAGCGGACACACTCAAACGCCTGGACGATCTCTATCTGCCATTTCGACCGAAGCGTAAATCACGCGCCGAAGCCGCGAGGCAGAAGGGACTTGAACCACTGGCTGACATGATCATGCGTGGCGAAGCTGATTCGATCCCGATCGAGAAAGCAGCGGCGGCTTTCGTCTCGCCGGATGCCGATCAGGGAATCGCGACGAAGAATGAGGCACTGCAAGGGGCGGCCGATATCATTGCTGAGCGAATCAGTGAGGACGCGGCCGTTCGAGACCACTCGCGAAAGATCGCCTGGCGAACGGGAACGATTTCCGTCTCAGCGTCAAAACAAGTCAACGAAAAGAGCAAGGAATTCGAAAACTACTTCGGATACAGCGAACCTGTCTGGAAGGTACCGCCGCACCGCACGCTCGCTCTGAACCGAGGTGAGAAAGAAGACGTTCTGAAGATTCGCTTTGAATGGGATCGGGCGGTGGCGGCGCGAGTCATTTCGGATTCATACGAACTGAGCACGCACGCGCATCGAGAATTTCTGAATCAGTGCGTCCGGGATTCGCTTGATCGGTTGATACACCCCAGCATCGAACGGGAAGTACGCCGGGAAATCACCGAACAGGCCGAAGAGCATGGCATCAGCGTCTTCGCAAAGAACCTTCGAAGTCTCCTGCTGCAACCGCCGCTCCGCAACGAAGGCGTGCTGGCGATTGATCCTGGGTTCCGCACGGGTTGTAAAATCGCCGTTCTCGATAAGCAGGGACAATGCGTCCACACAGACGTCGTCTATGTGACTGGCAATGCCGACAAGAGACAGGGGACGCTTCAGCGACTGGCAGATCTCGTTAAGACGCACTCATGCAGGCTGATCGCAATTGGCAACGGAACAGCATGTCGCGAAACTGAAGAACTCATCAGTCAGCTCATCGCCGTTTACTGTCCGGACTGCCGTTACCTGATCGTCAATGAAGCCGGCGCGAGCATCTACTCGGCCAGCACCGTCGCCAGGGAAGAGTTCCCCGACTACGACGCGACTGTTCGCGGGACAATTTCAATTGGACGCCGTCTGCAGGATCCGCTCAGCGAGCTGGTCAAGATCGAGCCACAGCACATCGGCGTGGGCATGTATCAGCACGACATGAATCCACGGCTGATGAAAGATTCACTCGACAGTGTCGTCGAATCGTGCGTGAATTACGTTGGCGTGGATTTGAACACGGCGAGTGCTTCGCTGTTGAAATACGTCTCCGGATTCACTCAGCTCATCGCGCGTCGCGTTGTCGAATGGCGAGATGCCAACGGGTCGTTTTCGAGCCGACGACAATTGCTGGATGTTGCGGGCGTCGGCAAATCCACGTTCACACAGGCAGCCGGTTTTCTGAAGATCAGGAATGGAGCAGAGCCGCTCGATCACACGTGGATCCATCCGGAGAGCTACGAACTTGCCCACCGGCTTTTAGCGTGTCTTTCTCTGACGCCAGCCGACGTTCAGTCGTCGGACGAAAACAAAGAGGCGATACACAGCAGCCTCAATGACATTTCGATCAAACAGCTCTCTGCAGAACTCGACGTCGGCCAGCCTACACTCAAGGACATCATCGATGCGCTGCGTCGACCTGGTCGTGACCCACGCACAGATCTCCCGGGGCCAATCTTTCGCAGTGGCGTCTTGAAGCTCGAGGACCTGAGCAACGGGATGGAATTATCCGGCACCGTTCTCAACGTGGTCGATTTCGGTGCGTTTGTGGACATTGGCCTGAAAGATACCGGCCTGGTCCACGTCAGCCAGATGGCAAACCGATTCATCAGCAGCCCTCACGAAGTGGTTTCCGTGGGAGACATCGTCACCGTCTGGGTTCAGTCAATCGACACCGAACGCCGCCGAGTTTCACTGACAATGAAACGCCCGCTCTGAACTCCTGCCATCGGAGTCGGCGGATCGGCCACGACAGAATCGCCAATGTCAGACTCGAATGGGCCAATGCTGATCAGAAAATGTATTCCTGATAGATGAACCCGAGCAGAAACGGCCCAAGAATAATCACGACCGTCGACGCCATGATCAGAATTCCGGGGAGCAGCATTTTGACTCCGGCTTCTCCGGCAATCGTCTCGGCGCGTTGGGTTCTCTTGATTCTCAAAACATCCGCCTGAGTTCGAAACACGGTCGCCAACGGCGTCCCCAGATTCTCCCCCTGAATGATCGAGCCGACGATCGCGGTGATTTCATCGTCACTGAGCCGTTCCCGTAACGACTCCAGTGCCATCGTCCGGCTCTTTCCCATGCGGATTTCAGCAAGCACTCGCCCGAACTCGACACCGACCGGCTGATCATGAAACTCTCGAACGGCTTCGCCGAGCGCATTGATAAACGTCGCTCCGGCCTCCATCAGCAGCGTCACCAGATCCAGCAGAAACGGCATCTTCTTCTTGATCTGGAACAGTCGGTAATGCGCCTGCCACGCCAGTCGGCGTCTCAGCCAATAGGCCGTCAGACCGGTAATTGCCAGCGCCGAAATAGCGCCTGGCGTGCCCATGACTTCGACGCATAAATAGACGTACGCGGGCATCAGCAGCAACGCGATCGTCTGAAGCCTCGCAAGGTATTCTTCCGGCGTCCAGAATCGAGTGAACCCGGCGGCCTGAAGTTCTCGCCCGATCTCGGGAAGTGATTCCCGAAACATCCCGCGGTTCAGTACCGCCAGACCAGCGATCACGGGATAGAAAATCCTGTAGAGCGGACTCATCAACCGCAGTTCATTAATCCGGTTTATGTCGTAACGCCACTGGTCACCCTGTTCGATGTCTTCCGAGTAAAGCGTGTTCCGAATCGTGCGTGTCAGAACAAAGATCGCCGTCAGGACCAGTGTGCATCCCGCAAAGCCGAATCCCATTGTTCCCGGTTGAGCTGCCAGCATCATTCAGGCTCTTTCTGCCACCACCGGCCATCAATGCCACCATCATCGCTGCGTCAATTTACATACAAACGGAATAGAACGCCCTTGATCAACGACCTATCTGGCCCTGGACCGCCATCAGTCGAGTCTACAGGAGTCTCGACGACACAGACAGCAAGTTGCACTTCAACAGTCCGAGCGAATTGACACCCTGAATGAGAGGCGTAGAATCGCACGTTTTTCCTGATTTTTCGAGGATTACCACCGTGGACGAAGCCACTCGGAAGGCCGGAGTGCTCATTGAAGCACTTGCCTGGATCCGACGATTCCGTGACCGATACATCATCATCAAGCTGGGTGGCAGCGCGCTTGAGAATGCCGACGCCATCAGATCGTTTCTGACGGACGTCATCTTTCTTGAAACCGTTGGCATGCGCCCCGTCGTCATTCACGGCGGTGGAAAGGAAATCAGCCAGGCAATGGAGGATGCCGGCATCGAACCTAGCTGGGTCCAGGGGCGACGCTACACGGATCAGAAAACGCTCGAAATCGCCGCCCGCGTCCTCGCCCGGGAAATCTGCACCAGACTGGTTAACGAGATCGCCAGACAGGGCGGCACTGCAGTGGGGTTGAGCTTTGCCACCGGAAAGAATGTTCTGATCGGCGAACGGCTGGCGCTCACATCCGACTCCGGAGAGAAAATTGATATTGGACTGGTTGGGCACGTCACCGATATCAACCGCGAGTTCCTCGACACCATCACCAGTTCCGGCCGCATCCCGATTATCCCGTGCATCGCCGTCGATCGGGATGGTCAGCTGCTGAACGTCAACGGTGACACTGCTGCGGCAGCCGTCGCCAGAATTCTCAAGGCGGAAAAACTTGTCTTCGTTAGTGATGTCCCTGGGCTGCTTCGAGACAAAGGCGACCCTGACTCACTGATCTCACACATCGACGTCGCGGAAGCCCGATCACTGATCACCGATGGAACGATCTCGGCGGGAATGATCCCAAAGATCGAAGCAGCTCTCGAAGCGCTCGAAGCCGGTGTCGGAAAACTTCACATCATCGACGGACGACGCCAGCATTCGCTGCTTCTTGAAATCTATTCCAACATGGGAGTCGGAACCGAAATCGTCTCTTGAAATGATGCACAGTGTTAAGGAACTGGATTGTGTGCCACTGGCTATGCCAGTGCTCCAACTGGTTGCCGCCCGGACCGTTCCGAACCACCACCGAAACATGACTGTCAGAGAGTGTTTCCGCGACTCGCCAAAGAGTCAGCCAACGCCCTGACGAAGAAACCTCGACTTTTGAAAGAAACGACCATGGACTCAGCCGCCGCCATGTCCAGTAAGGACAGAATCGCTCAGTTCGAAAAGTACGTGATTCCCAACTACAACCGATACCCGATCAGCCTTGTTCGAGGCGACGGCCAGTATTGCTGGGACGCCGAAGGGAAACGTTACCTCGACCTGTTTCCCGGCTGGGGCTGCAACATCCTTGGCCACTGCCCTCCGCGAGTCACTCAGGCAATTCAGGAACAGGCGGCCAAACTGCTGCACATTCCCAATACATGGTTCATGGAAGCGCAGGGAGATTTCGCTGAACTGCTCTGCACCCGCAGCTTTGGTAAAGCCTTCTTCTGCAACAGTGGAGCCGAGGCCAACGAAGGAGCCTTGAAACTGGCTCGACTGCACGGCATGAAGGAAGGTCGCTACAAGGTCATCACGTTCGAGAAAGGCTTCCACGGACGAACCCTGGCAACGACAGCTGCCACTGCGCAACCGAAGTTTCACGAAGGACTCGGTCCGATTGTTGCCGGGTTCAAGTACGCTCCCACAAAAGATCTCGACGCCGTGGCAGCCCTCGTCGATCACGAAACAGCCGCGATCATGATCGAACCCATTCAGGGCGAAGGCGGTGTTCAGATTCCCGCCGATGATTATCTTGCCGGCCTGCGACGCATCGCCGACGAGAACAACTGCCTGCTCATCTTCGACGAAGTCCAGACCTGCATGGGGCGAACGGGAACCTGGTTTGGTTATCAGCAGTGGAACGTTCAGCCAGACATTCTCACGATGGCGAAGGGCATCGCTGCCGGAGTCGCCTGCGGAGCCGTCATCACAACCAGCGAACTGGCTCCTGATCTGCGACCGGGCATGCACGCGTCGACCTTCGGCGGAAATCCACTGGCTATGGCCGCTGGAATCGCGACCGTCCAGACAATCGAAGCAGACAACCTGCTGGACAATGTCGCTGTCATGGCCGAACGATTCCGTAGCCACTTCACGGCACTCGCCGCAGAACTGCCGATCATTTCCGAAATCCGGGTCCGAGGCATGATGGTCGGCGTCGAGCTGACAATCCCGTCAACTCCCGCCGTCGGCAAATGCATGGAGAAGGGCCTTCTCATCAACGCGACTCAAGGCACAGTCATTCGACTGTTGCCGGCATTGAACATTTCCGCTGCCGAAGTCGATGAAGGATTCAACATAATCGCGGACGTCCTGCGGGAAATGGCTGCCGAAACCGCGTAAACTTTCGCACTCACAAACCGGACATGAACCGGAACACCGGAACTCAACGCCTGCGGCTGTACTGCGAACCTGAAACGATCTCATGAAACATCTGGCAACACTCTTCGACCTGACACCCGATGACGTAATGGACATTCTGGAGACCGCCGAGCGTCTCAAGGAAAAGCATTTCGCCGGAAACCCGGAAACGCCGCTCAGCAATCGAGTCGCGACACTCGTTTTCGAAAAGCCGTCGCTGAGGACGCGTCTGAGTTTTGAAGCGGCGATGACTCATCTGGGCGGTTCAGCATCCTTCTTCACCGGACAGGATGCCGGTCTCTACGGACGCGAGTCTCTGCCGGACATCGCGCGCGTGATCAGCGGCTACTCGGACGTCATCGTGCTGCGAACGTTCTCACAGGATCTCATTGATGAATTCTGTACGTGGTCATCGTGTCCGGTGATCAATGGTCTGTCGGACCTCTATCATCCCTGTCAGGCATTGACGGACCTCTTCACCATTCGGGAAGCCTTTGGATCACTGACTGACGAAAAGATCGTCTTCGTCGGCGACGGCAATAACGTCAGTGCCTCGCTGGCGATGCTGACATCCATGCTTGGTCTCCCGATGACCCTGGCCTGCCCGCCCGGTTACGAACTGCCGGACGACTTCATGGCGAGGCTCAACGAAAAGTGTCCGAATTCGCAATTCACACAGACCAACGATCCCATTACGGCGGTCAAAGACGCCAGCATCATCTACACCGACGTGTGGGCCAGCATGGGCCAGGAAGAAGAAGCCGAGAAACGAAAAAAAGCGTTTGCCGATTTCCAGGTCACCACCGAATTGCTCGCTCTGGCACCAGCCCACTGCAGATTCATGCACGATCTTCCCGCGAAACGGGGCCTTGAAGTCACCGACAAGGCCATGGACGGTCCACAAAGCATCGTCTTCCAGCAGGCCGAAAACCGCATGCACCTGGCCAAAGGTCTGCTGACCTGGATCGTCAGAAATGCTCACTGACCGGCAGTTGCGCACGGCTTGCCAGGACAGGCTGAATTCACGGGGTGGCCCATCAGACAATCTAAAAGAGATCGATGCGGAGACTGACAACTTCCATCTGGCACACGCTGAAGTATGACGCCGGGTGGCACTGGTTGCTCGCAGCCAGTGCGGCGCAGCCGCGAGAGACTTCACGCCGTTCTCGGAAACTCTTGTCGCTTCGCGACAGCGATTGCGAGCAATCAGTGCCACCTCGCGTGAAACGGCACACTTCACAATCAGCCAGCGTTGACCTCATACCCGTCCAGACGGAATCATCGATGCGCCGTCCACTCCATTCGTCACGTAACCAAATACAAGAGTCAGTCCAGATCGTCGCGCGAAATCAACGAGCCGTTCACATCTTTACAGACATATCAGGAATATTTGGTACGAGCTACCGATTTGCCACGCTTCACATTTGACCCTCGACGCGTCTGGCAACAGTGCCTGGCAAAATTAGCTGGCACGCGCTAGCGTCCCGTTGAAGAACAAGTAGGCCGGACCAGGGAGCGAAGCAACGATGTTCCGGCATGCTCAATTTACTGAGAATCCAGTAATGCCGGAGCGGCGCTTCGCTTGATCCGGCCTACTCACTACTCACTTTCGTTTTTCAACAGGCTCCCTGGCGTCCGGTTGTTGATCGGTTCGTACGCCTTAACCGAGACTAGCAGCCCGTTGAAAAACGAAAGTAGCAGGCACACTCCCGTGTGCCGCGGCCAGGAAACGTTTGAAATTCATCTCGCGGACGGGCACGGCGGAGCGTGCCTGCTACTTTTTTCAACGGACTGCTAGCGCCCTGCCGCTAATAGCGTTGCCAGGAATTGTTGCCAGACGCCCGCGACGACCAACTTCCACACGGCAAATCAGACGGCAGCGCCGGTTCCTGCCAGCCGGTGGGAACCGGACTTGTGAAACGCACTCCCGTGCATCAGATCAGCATCCCCCCTTCAACTTCGCGAGAACCTCATGAACGTCAGCCAACGAATCGCCATTTCCGTTCTCACGCTGCTGCCCATCTCGGCGGTGCTTTGGTCGCCTCTGCTGGTCGCCCAGGACAAGGCATCGCAGACTGCCGTGACGCAAAGCTTCATGTTTCGAGACGTCGGCAGCGAAGCGGGATTTCTGCCACTGACAGCAGGCATTCAGGGACACGGTGCCGGATGGGGAGATGTCGACGGCGATGGATGGGCGGACCTCTACATTGGCACGTTTCATTATCCCGACACGCAGCCGAACCTGATGTTTCGAAACCGAGCCGGTAAGTTCGAGCTGGATGAACAGCCGGCGCTGAGGATCTCAACTCGCGCGACTGGCATTCTGTTTGCCGATCTGGACAACGACGGAGATCTCGACCTTTACGTCGCCAGTATGCCGGCACCGGCAGGCGGGAAACTCGCCACTCGCATGGGACATCCATTTGCCGGATGTACGCTGTTTCGTAACGACGGTGCGGGCAGATTCACCAACGTCTCTGAAGGTAATGAAGCCTGCCCCGAGGCGTTTGGCGGTCGCAGTGTCACTGTGCTGGACTATGACGGCGACGGGCTGCTCGATCTGCTTGTCGGTGAAGATCCGATTCCCGGTTACAACGGCTCAAAGACAAAATCGTCTCGACTGTTCCGCAACCGGGGCGACCTGCAGTTCGAAGATGTTTCCGCCAGCATCGGCCTTCCCGCCGACGCCGCGGGACTCGGCGTTGCCGCGTGTGACGTCAATCTCGACGGCTGGCCTGACTTCTTTCTGGCATCGACGATTGGCAACTTTCTGATGCTGAACGACGGGAATGGCGGATTTCGAGAAGCTCCCGGAGCCCGAGACGTCTTCGCATGGCCGACCGCCAAAGGCGACGACATGGTATGCGGCGTCTCGATATCCGACATCAACGGAGACCTGCTGCCGGACGTGGTTCTCGGTCAACACTACAGCACCCCCTGGCACACTCCGGTCGCCAACCGCCTTTATCTGAATCGAGGCATCATGGACGGCGTACCCGCTTTCGAAGACGTGACCGACGCTGTCGGCCTGAATCCTCTGCCCCTGAAGGGGCCGCATGTTGAGATTCAGGATTTCGACAACGACGGTCGCCCGGACATCTACACCAGCATCGTGAAGCTGGCCGGCGGACGTCCCCATCCGGTGATTTTTCGGAACGTCGGGAATCGAGACGGACTGCCACGCTTTGAAGAGACCGCGCTGGCTGCCAACGACTTCCCAACGGAAGAAGACCGCGCCATCAAACGCTCGGGGACATTCTTCGAGAAGATGGTCGCCGAAAAGAAGATCGTGTACTCAGCACCGGGCCCAACATGCGATTTCGATCACGATGGGCGACTCGATATGGTCCTGCCAAACTGGTGGACCGAATTACCATCGCTGCTGCTGAAGAACGAAACGCCCGGCGGACACTGGCTGGAAGTCCGAGTCGAAGGCTCGGGTCAGGTCAACCGCATGGGCGTTGGTTCGCGAATTGAACTCTACGAAGCAGGCAAGGCGGGTGATCGTTCCGCGTTGCTTGGCTCACGGGAGATCGCAACGGGTTTCGGTTACGCATCGTCTCAGGAAGCCGTCGCCCACTTCGGACTCGGTGATCGCCGACTGTGTGACGTCGTCGTGATCCTGCCACACGACCGCGGCAGAATCGTCCGCAAGTCCGTCAACGCAGATCAACGCCTGACGATTTCACAGTAGATGGACATCGCCACGCTGACATTGCATCCTGACCAGCCGACTCTGTTTTGAAGTTGCGAGGTTCCTGGTACCAGTCCCGCGAATAAAGGATTGATCCTCGTCACAAATCATGATCTGACGCAAAGGCGCCAAGACGCGGAGTTTCGCAAAGGGCTGCTCATAGACTCGCCACCTCACTGACATCACAGCGACGATCACAGAATTTCCCAATGGCTGTCTTTTCTTTGCGCCCATTGCGTCTTTGCGTCTCAGAGACTTTCTGTCTTTGCGTCAGAACAAGGAGACATACCATGAAACTCATGACGACACTGCTGGCGACTGCCGTCTTGACTTTCAGTTCTCAGCTATCCATTACTGCTGCGGATAAGCGACCGAACATCGTCGTCATTCTTGTCGACGATACGAAAATGATTAACTCAAATACGCACATCAAGAGGAACCGATCGTGAGAAGACACTCGTCATTACACGCCGCTGCCGTCATTTGGTTTCTACTTTCGGTGTCTCACGATTCGCTGTCGATGGCGAAAGAACCGAGGCCACCCGTCCCGCTCATTTTTGACACGGACATTGGCAATGATGTCGACGATGTTCTGGCGCTGGGCATGATCCACTCGCTGCAGTCTCGTGGCGAATGCAGGCTGCTGGCTGTCACAATCACCAAGGATCACGAGGACGCCGCAGCGTTCACCGATGCGGTCAACACGTTCTACGGTCGAGGCGACATTCCCATCGGAGTCTGCCGCAGTGGCGTCACGAATTCCGCAGGGAAGTTCAACGGTTTGTGCCACCAGCGCGATGGCGACACGCTCCGCTATCCGCATGACCTGTTGTCCGGTGAGACGGCTCCGGATGCTGTCGTCGTATTGCGCAGAGCACTGGCGAGTGCGGAAGATCGCTCTGTGGTTATCGCTCAGGTTGGCTTTTCGACGAACCTTGCTGCATTGCTGACGTCACCACCTGACGCTCACAGCCCGTTGAATGGCAGCGAACTGGTGCGGAAAAAGGTTCGACTACTGTCGATCATGGCGGGAGCTTTCACGCAGATTCCAGGCAAGGGTGGGCAGCTCTACAATCACAAAGAGTACAACATCGTCAAGGACATCCCTGCGGCGCAGAAACTGGTCAAAGACTGGCCAGGACCGATTGTCTGGAGCGGCTTTGAGATCGGAATTGCGCTGGCGTACCCTCATCAGAGTATCGAACGCGACTACGGTTACGTCGCTCACCATCCGCTGGCCGAAGCGTACGTGCTCTACAATCCGCCGCCGCATGACCGACCCACGTGGGATCTGACGAGCGTGCTGTACGGAGTCCGTCCTGATCACGCCTATTTCGACATCTCGCCCGCTGGAAAGGTTGTCGTCGCCGACGACGGATTAACCACATTTCAAGCAGAAGCCAGCGGTCGGCATCGTTACCTGATCAGCAATCCGGCACAGAAAAATCGAACTTTGGAAGCGCTTCAGCTGCTCTCAAGTCAGCCGCCGCAGCAGTGATGTACTGAAACGCCGCAATCATCAGGCGACGGCGACCGTTACTTCTGATCGACCGGCACTTCTGATTGACACTTCACACAATGCCCCTTGAGCAGCACTTCGACGATCTGACCGGGAGTTTCCGCGCCGCGTTTCTTTGAGTTCAATCGAAACGTAAATTCTTCGAGGCAGGAGATCGAACCACAGTCGACACACATGAAATGCGGATGCTCAGAGAAACCAGTCGACGCTCCGGATTGCAGAAGCTCGAATCGACGAACCGAATCGCCAAGTTCCAGTCTCGCGAGTAGACCTGCGTCAGACAGTTCCGTCAGACACCGATAGATCGTCGACTGGTCGAATCCGAAGTCGTCCAGCGCTTCCGAAACCTCGGAATGGCTCTGCGGATTCGGCGTGGAAGCCAGTTGCTGGATCACGGCAATTCGCGCAGCGGTACTTCTCAGGCCAGCACCTCGTATGAGGGCTTTGACCTCAACCATTGAAAGAATCTGTTCTGGTCGTTTCATGGTTCGATCGTCCGAACATCAGCCTGTTGCGAGTGGTCGACCAGGCATCGAGCCTGAATTGCGTGGGGCTACTCGGAGCCACTGCAGTGACAGCGTCGGACTGTACTTGCATTTGCCTTTCGATTGCAAATCCGGAACATCCGCAAGTGGCACGTTAAACCGACATAGGCAGAAAGTCGCAGCTTCTGATTCGAGTCCGTGAGAAGGACGGGAACCGGTTGCCCAATGCTTCCTGAATGGGCAGCACTGGCAGAGTACGTGCGGCGGCCTCGGTGAGGATGCAGGAAGTTATCTCGAACACGTTCCCTCGTCGCTCGTGCGGCTCGCACGTATTTGCTAGTCTTTTGCAGATAGGCATGTGTTCGCATTTACGAATTCAACGAAATTCGACGTTGCTGCCATTTTCACATCCTCATTCCGCGTCTTTCTCACGGAGCGTTACTTTCGATGGCACCCGCTGTCTTACTCGTGATTTATTGCTGTCTGATCGTGCTGGCCTCTCTGACTGGAGGCTGGCTGCCGTCGATCCTGCGACTTTCCCACCTGCGCATGCAGCTTCTGATGAGTCTCGTCGGCGGCATGATGATCGGAGTGGCCTGTCTGCACCTGCTCCCTCAGGCCGTCACTCAGTTGAACGATCTGCGCTGGCTATCGAGCTCGTTACTGGTTGGCGTGCTGTGCATGCTGTTCCTGTTGAGGTTTGGACACGTCCACCACCATGGCGATCCCGTGACGTTTTGCGATCACGCGGCGCACTCTCACGACCATGATCACTCGCATGACCACGATCACTCGCATGATCATGATTCAGTGACCCCAGCAGTTGCCGTGGCTTCACCGCGAACGCGTCATCGTCTCAGCTGGGTGGGGCTCTTCCTGGGCCTGGCACTTCATACGGTGTTTGATGGCGTCGCACTGGGCGCCAGCGTGGTCGCTGAGGCGGGGCACAGCAGCACCTCGACGCTGACATTGTTCGGTCTTGGAACGTTTCTGGCCGTCGTGCTTCACAAACCGCTGGACTCGATGTCGATCACATCAGTCATGAATGCTGGAGGCTGGCGCGCTCGGAGTCAGGCGATCATCAACGGAGCATTCGCCCTGGCCTGTCCTGCGGGCGCTATCGTGTTCTGGTTTGGAACCGCTTCGCTGGAATCAAGCAATCACATTGTGGGCTGTGCGCTGGCGTTCTCGGCAGGAGCATTTCTGTGCATTGCTCTGACCGATCTCATTCCCGAAGCATTAAATCACCAGCATGATCGACTGAAGTTGACCTCGGCCCTGCTGCTGGGAAGCGTTCTGGCAATCGGGATTGAGCTGCTGCCCGGTCACAATCACAGAAACCATCAAACGCCGCCGCTGGCAACACAGGCAGTTCCTGAAACCACGTCATCCGTCAGCGAAGCTGCGTTTTCTTTCGAATGAACTTTGTGCTGCGGCGCGATTGAGGGTCACCGTCCCCGGTCAGCCGCCGAGTTTTGCACGGTTCTTTGCCTGATTCAGAACCCATTTTCGCAGGATCAGATATCCGGTATCCATGGGCTGGTAGCGTCGTCCGCCCTGATGGCCTTCTTCCTGGCCGGTCTGGACGTTGAGCGGTTTTCGTAACAGAAAGCTCTTCTCGACGTCGTTGTGGTCCACTCGCTTCTGCAGCTTGCGGTAGTTCTCCAGCAGCCTGGCGACCGACAGGTATCCCGCGTCATCCGGACGGTGCAGTTCCAGCGGCGGAACACGACCCGGAACACCGTGACATGCGAAACAGCTTCTCTGATCGCCTCGTAGAACGCGGTTCATTTCCGGAGTCACGTAGTCGCGGAAGTAGGCAAAGTCATCGACGAAGTCCTGCGTCAGTCCGTCGCTGCCAACGTCGATGATCACTGGTTTCTCCGCTTTGACGACGTCGGTTAACTCTTTCACAAAGTTATTACGATTCTGCGAGAGAACGTTCTTCGCGGCGTTAATGACATCGTCCCGCTTCTCAAATGTGAGCAGCGTTTCAAGTGCCGTCAGCACTTCAGGATTCCGTCGCAAAGCCGTTCGCTGAGCGAGTGTTACCGCCGTCTTTCTGGTGTCGGGATCAGCGGCTTCTTTCAGCTGCTCGACGAACAGTTGCACCGCTCGAGTCCGGACTTCTTCGAGCGGATCGATCGGGGGGAGTTTTCCCGGAACAACATCCGGCAGTCTGGTCTTGTGAGTCAGCAACCACTCGACGCTGGGCAGCCAGAAGCGAGCGATCTGGGGATGCGAGAAGTCACTCGCCAGATACTCAATCATCGCGTCACGATGCAGGTCGGGGTTCGCTCCGATGGCGTCGCCGAGTTTGCGGGCGAGGTACCAGTTCGATTCCTGAATTTGCTCCTGCCGGCCTCGTTCGCCCGCGTCGACGACACTCTTCAAATCGGCATCCGATAGAAACTTGTCCGGCTTGACCATCAGGTAGCTGAACACTTCCCGTTGCTGTTCGAGGTTGTCGGGGATGACCCACGTGATCGTCGCGAACATCTTGAGGATCGGCTCTGATAACTGCGGACGTCGAGCGGGCTCGTTCGCGCCGCGGTGAACCTGCTGCATCAGAGGTTCGATCCGCTCCGGGACGGCGACCAGCTGAGCAGATCGCGGGTCAGAAACACTCGCCGCCGCAATCGGACGCAAGTCTTCCGGGCCTTCCAGCGAGTACTGGATTAGTTTCTGCTGCAGATCGTCGAACGTCACATTCGCCGCTCCTTCCAGACCAACTCGCAGTAGGCCGGTGTCTGTGAGGTAATTCGGTCGCTGCTCCACATCAGCAAAGTAATTCATCGCCGCCGCACCGAAGAGTTCAGCCGCTCCCTTCGTGACATAGCCCATCTGACCGGGGCCGCCGTCGCCGCCTGAATTGTTGTAATACGTCGCACCGACACCAATGAGACGTCGCGCCAGCCGCTGCGCGACAACCGGGTCATTCGCCGCTCGGTCCTTGAGAGTTTTCTCAAGGTGACCAAACAGTTCGGCCAGTTGCGGGTACTGGTGCGAGCCACTGGAGTTTGCCTTGTGGCCATTCGCGATGAACAAGGCCTGCGACTGATATCGGACCGCATTTTCGACGAGCGAGTTGGACTCGGGCCGCTGCAGCAACTCGATCCAACCTGCGTTGATTGCCTGCCGGACCGGTGGATTCCAAATCCACCAGTTCCACGCGGCGCGCGTCGACCAGGCTCGAACTGCCGGATGCGAATCAGAATTCATTCCCTGCGTGATGGCCGCCGTCAGATCATCCCACGCTACCGAGACTTCGGGCAGCACGCCGTCAACTCGCATCACCAGTGTCTGTGCGACCGCTTCGCGTACGTAATCGTCGCTCGATTTCGTTGCCGCCAGCACCTCTTTCCAGCCTCGATCATCGATCAGCGTCTGACGAAGTCCCCAGTGAGCAGCTTCCCGCACCGGCTTCGCCACGTCACCGAGCGCCGCGACAAGGGGCTTCACGCCAGCATCCGCATGACGCACTCCCAGCCCCATCATCGCCCAGAATCGAACGAGCGGACTGGCATGTTCAGCAGCCTTCAGCAGAACCGGCAGCAGTTCCGGTTCGTCGACAATCGCCGCGCGGCGGACTCGGTCGATTGTCTCCGGCAGCGTTTCGTCGGTAGCCGCGGCAAAATCACGCACACCCTGTTTCGGCAGTTCGACGGGGAAGAGTCGCGACAGGGCGTGCAGCGCGTAACTCGTCGAAACGAAGCCGGTCTGCGACTGCCCTTTCCAGTAGCCACTGGGATGCTGCAGCCCGAGCAAACCTTTGACTCCCTGTTTCACCGTCGGATCATCCGGCTTGAGTCCGGCAGCCTCGAAAGCAATCAGGGCGAGCGCCGTCGGTGACGGTTCCGGCTTGTTGTCGCCTTCCAGCTTCCACGAACCACCGTCGGCTTTGCCAGGGTTGAATCCCCAGGTGCCGTCTTCATTCTGGACCGCCCTCAGCCGCGCAATGTCTGCAGCCACCTGCTTCGTAATGCGTTCCTGAAGTATCGTTGCGTCTTCAACACTGCCACCCGGTTTGATGTTGCTCGGCACTTTCGGCTTCGCATCGCCCTGCCCTGCTTCGAGCTTCAGCACGTTTTCGACTTGAGCGACGTAGTCAGTTGGAAAATAACGGCTCAGCTGTTCGACTCGATGTGCAAGGTCGTCGGTGTATTTCGGATCGACGTCCAGCGTCCGGCGAGCCTTGTCCTCCATCGCCCGGAAGAACTGTGGATTCCCGGTCCTTTTCCATGCCTCGAAGACGATTTCGCCGGCATAGTTAAAGACGACGCCCTTACCGACATTGGCCCCCGGCCCTGCAGCGTTGATCCCGCCCGGATCGCCGGTCTGCAGGATAAAATTGGACGCTCGCAGATGCTGCATGCTGTGCAGTTTGCGTGGCGGCATGAACCGCTCCAGAGAAACCACACTGTGCCCGGCGACTCGCGTTCCCGCCGGTCCATCGCCGATGTCGAGCGGCGCCAGACTGGTATTGTTCGCGGCTTCGATGAGTTCGTTCGTCGGACGTAAAGACTGATAGCAGATGTTGGTCAGGTCGCGGAAAAGGTGCATATTCGGTGTTCGGTAACCTTGAGCAAACGGAATCGCCGGACCCCACACGCCCGACTGCGTGTGACAGCTCATGCAATGCGTGCCGAGCAGATTGCCCGTGTCGCGAAGTCGTCGTTCGACGCTGGCACCACGCGGTCGATTATTGAGCCATGAACTTACCTGGCCCAGATGATCGTACAATGCGTGCCGCACGGCCTGTCGAGGATCGTCAAACGGAGCTGGCTTGACGATGCGGAGTTCCAATCCGTATCCCGGAGTGTTCGCCTCGACCCGCAGAAAATACACGTGGCCCGGCTGCAGATTCCGGTTAATGGCGATGCGGTGCTGCTCGGCCTGCTGATGAACCCGCTCGTTGGAGTTCTTCCCGTCTTCATACTCGCCGCCGACGTCGAGTGTCTCTCCAGGCTTGACCGTTGCCTTGTCTTTCGGCAGCGCGTAACACCGGACTCGTGCAGCAACAAGCTGGTCGGGAATCGTCAGGCAGGCTGTCAGCAGACGCGGTTCCGGCCCGTCGAAATCCAGACGCAGCCAGTCATCACCGATTCCGGTCCCGACTTGCCCGTTGTCGAAGTATTCGATGTCGTCACTCGTTCCGACGATCTGCAGCGTGTAATCGTCTGCCGTTGCTCGAAGCGGAATCTGCTGCGCGTCGGCGGCAGAATTGTTGGGCTCGCTCTCGATGACCAGCGATCCATCCCGCGCGACAGTGTCAGCGATCTTCCGCACGGACACCGAAACGGCAGCAGTTTGTCCGTCCTTCCATGGAACCTGTCGAGCCGCCGCGAGCTGTTCATCCACGAAGCCCGTCTCGCGCCATCGATCGCCTTCGAACAGCGTGACGTCACCGCATTCCGGAGTCAGCTCAACTCGATAGTCGTCAGCATTCCTCGCCGTGAAGACCGTGAAAAAATCCCCATCCAGCGCGTGCAACACCTTGCTCAGCACAACTTCCCGCTCAGTACCCGCCGCACTGGCTTTGCCGGTTGAGCGAATGGCGACAATCGAAACGCGGACGCGACCGTTATCAGGCAGCCTGCCCGGCCGCGCGACTCGCGCGGAAATCTCAACCGACTCGCCCGTCGCCAGGCCCATTGGTTGAGCAAACGACACGGCATCGCCGTCCTTCCATCCAATAGTTCCTGTCCAGCTTTCGGCGAGTGTCACAGACTGAACCGCAAGAACAGTGAACAGCGTGAGCATGATTCGTCGAGATCTCACAGAAAGCATTGTTCCGTCTCCAAGCAACTGATCAATATTCATCATCACACGCATGTCGAGACACAGCCTACGAAATCGTTTTCAGGCAGATACCGGGTAGCGAACGTATTGCCCACGTGCAACGTTCGCAACCGTCCGGAATCTGAAATTTCGGTGCCGCATGAGCAAGTGACTGAGGCTCCCGACAACTTCAACCGATCACCAACGAGTTCCTTCCGGACTCGAACGGACGCTCCGGCTGGCCCGTTTTCACTCACCAGAATCGCTCCGTGATCTGCCAGTCGACAGCCTGGCTTGATCAACGGTAACATCACCGCTCGTTTTGTTCTGAAAAGCTGTGACCTCGCCACAAACCGTTTTGCCGCAGAGCGACAAGCGATCTGGAAGTTGAATGACCGAAATTGTTGAGCCCGCAACACCGCGAGGACTGATTAGTGGGTATCGGCCGATCCCCGGCGTCTATGACGAGATGTTCCGCGAGGGCGGAGAGTGCCGCGAGCATGGCCAGAAGATGCTCGCGGAGTTAACCCGTCTGGGTGCTGGCGAGCTGGATCGTCGCTTTCGACAGGCAGAGAAGCTGGTGCGCGACGACGGCGTCACCTTCAACACGTTTGATGAGTCGGGCGAGTCGTCGAGGCCATGGAATCTCGACATCGTTCCTGCCATGCTCTCACGTGACGATTTTCACCGCCTTGATCAGGCGCTCGTCCAGCGTGCCACTCTGCTGGAGAAGCTTCTGGACGACCTGTTCGGACCCCAGAAGCTCCTTCGCGAAAAAGTGATCCCGGCGGAACTGATCCTGGGACATCCTGGATTTCAACGCGCCTACCACAACCTGCAACCGCCAAACCGACGAAGGTTGACCATCTATGCGGCCGACCTTGCCCGTTCCCCGGACGGACGCTGGTGGGTCACCGGTGACAGAGTGCGAGCACCGTCGGGGCTGGGTTTCATTCTCGAAAACCGAATCGTGACGTCACGGGTTCTGCCGGGAGTCTTCCGAGCCGCTCGACCACGACGTCTCGCTCCGTTTTTCGTCCGGCTACGTGAGACCCTGCGCGAGAATGCTCCGCGACATCGACAGAATCCTCGAACTGTAATCCTCTCGCGCGGTGCCGATTCACCGACGTACTTCGAGGACGTGTACCTGGCGAGGTATCTGGGATACACGTTGGCTGAGGGGGGTGACCTGGCGACTCGCAATGGTCGAATCATGCTGAAGACGCTGGGAGGACTGCTGCCTGTCGAAGTGATTTTCAGACGTGTCAGCGACGACGATTGTGACCCCGTTGAACTGAACTCAGCTTCACTGACAGGAGTCAGCGGACTGGTCGACGTCGTCCGTAACGATGAAGTCGTCGTGGCGAATGCCCTGGGCAGCCGTCTGGCCGAAACCCCGGCGCTGGTTCCGTTTCTGCCAGCAGCGTGTCGAATGCTGCTGGGCGAAGACTTGCGGCTGCCATCAGCAGCAACGTGGTGGTGCGGACAAGCCCGCGCGTTGACGTACGTGCTGGAGAATCTCGACAAACTCGTTATCCGTTCGGCCTATAAGATCAAAGACACGCCTTCGATCGAAGCGGCGTTGTTGACGCAAGCGGCTCGCAATGAACTGGTAGAGAAACTGAAGGCGCGACCTTCTGAGTTCGTCGCGCAGGAGAGGATCGTTCGCTCAACGGTGCCTGTCTGGCTTGGCTCAACCATCGAGCCGTGGCATTCTGCCTTCCGATTCTTTGTCTCAGCGGATGGCGACTCGTTTCTCACACTGCCTGGCGGACTCGCACGTGCGTCTCCGGATCGACTTTCTCTGGACCGCTCCATGGCGGCGGGTGAACGAGCTCAGGACGTCTGGATCGAAAGCGACGGTCCTGAAGAGCCTGTGTCACTGTTGCGTTCCTCGGATGAGCCCCTCGTCCTGAAACGAAGCGGCAACGATCTTCCGAGTCGAGATGCTGAGAACCTGTTCTGGCTCGGAAGGATGATCGAACGAGCCGACGGTGCGGCACGCGGTCTTCGTGTCCTACTGCGACAGGTGACTGACGACGCGAATGACGAGTCGAACGTCGTCCGCACCGCTCTGGTTCGAGCCCTCGCCGCATTAGGACAAATCGAACCGGGATTCGCAGTCGATGGACTGAAAAGCGGATTGCCGGACCTGCAGGAAAGCGTCCCTGGGTTTGTCTTTAATACACAGGATGCACTCAGTCTCAAATCGACGATGGACAGTGTCGCCCGACTTGTTAACACCGTACGCGACCGACTTTCCATCGATGCGTGGCTCACGCTGAACCAGTTGCAGACGGACTGGACTCTATCGCCTGGGCAACGAAGAAAACTCGATTCAACAGCTCTATTGCAACTTCTACAGCGAGTCGTCACTGCAGTCGCTCAGTTCGGCGGTCTGTCGAGTGAGGGCATGACTCGAACTCAGGTCTGGCGGTTTCTCGAACTCGGTCGTCGAATCGAGCGAGTCTGGCACACGGCGACGATTCTGCAGTCAACACTGGTCGAAGTCGCTGATCCGGAACCGTTCGTGCTGGAAGCCGTGCTGGAATCGTGTGACAGCATCATGACCTATCGCGGACGGTATCTCTCAACGCTGCAGGCCGAGGCTGTGATTGACCTGCTGGCAACCGATGACACGAACCCCAGATCGCTGATCTTTCAGCTGAACCGGATTCAGGATCACGTTTCCAGGTTACCGTCGGCAGGGCAGGCGGTGCTGGGTCCGGATGAGCGACTGGCCATGTCGCTGCACAACGCCGTGCGTCTTGCCGAGCCTCGCGAACTGGCTCAGGCGGATGACAGTCGACGGCAGGCACTCGACCGGCTGATGCAGCGTCTGCTTGATCAGATTCCGAAACTGTCGAACGCGATCAGTCAGCGTTACCTGATACATGCCGGACTGCCTCGACAGTTTGACCGAGAGTCAATCTGACTAACTCCAGAGTGAAGAATTGTTAGGACTGCAGCCCCTTGAACACTGAGGAAACGGCGATGAAGTACCGCATCGTTCATTCGACGGCTTATCAGTATTCGGACCCGGTGCCAGTGTGCCATAACCAGTTGCGACTCACTCCCCGCGAAACGCCCTATACGCACTGCAAATCACACCGACTTCTGATTCGGCCAGTTCCGGCGAATGTCTCGAGACGAAAAGACTGGTTCGGCAACATCGTGCAGTCGTTCTCACTGGATGAGAGCCACCGTAAGCTGCTGCTCACGGCCACGAGCCGAGTCACTGTTTCGCCGCAGGTCATTCCTGAGTTCAGTCAGACGCCGAAATGGGAAGACGTCGCCGACGGCATCCGCAGCCAGACACTTGACGGCTGGTTTGACGCGACCGAGTTTGTTTTCGATTCATCGCTCGCCTTTAGCGACGCATCATTTCGCGACTATGCAGTAGACTGCTTTGGAACCGGACATCCCATTCTCTCCGGCGCGGTCGCGCTGATGTCGAAGATTCATCGAGAGTTCAAGTACGACCCCAGAGCGACAACCGTCGTGACTCGTCCGAATGAGGCACTTGTTGAGAAACATGGCGTGTGCCAGGACTTTGCACATGTAGCCATCAGCTGCCTGCGATCACTCGGCCTGCCGGCTCGCTACGTTAGTGGCTATCTGCGAACCATCCCTCCGGAGGGTACGCCACGGCTGGTCGGAGCCGATGCTTCGCACGCCTGGTACTCGGTCTGGTGCGGTAAGGCGGGCTGGATCGACCTCGACCCGACGAACGACAAGGTCTGCGGCACCGGCCACATTCCCATTGCCTGGGGCCGCGACTACTCAGACGTCGCCCCCATCCGAGGAGTCTTCACCGGAGGAGGCCAGCACACGCTGAACGTGTCCGTCGATGTTGAACCGATTGAGTAGCTTCGATCCGTCATCGACTGCTCGCCTCAACCTCGCCGAAGATCCAGCGTCATGGGAAACGCCGGGTTGTGTTCCAGAGATGGGATCGGCATCGTACCCGGTGTGTGTCCTGTCTCGAAGAAGCGTGCGGCTCGGCGGGATTCGGCTTCGTACGAATTCACTGGAAAACTCGCTGAATTTCGGCCAGACGGATTCGACACGTGATAGGTGCAGCCGCCAATCGAACGCTCGCTCCACGTATCCAGAATGTCGAACACCAGTGGGGAATGCACGGGAATCGTCGGGTGTAGACAGTTCGGAGGCTGCCACGCGCGAAAACGCACGCCGGCGATGAATTCGCCCTGAGTTCCCGTTGGCTTGAACGGCAATCGGCGACCGTTGCATGTGACGATGTGACGCTGGTCGTTCAGCCCCTGAACAAGCACCTGCAACCGTTCGACAGAGGCATCCACAAACCGAACAGTACCGCCCCCGCCAGGTTCTTCGCCGAGCACGTTCCAGGGTTCGATGGCCGTTCGCAGTTCAAGACGAATGTCCTGACGCGACACTTCACCGACAAACGGAAACCGGAATTCCAGATGTGAAGCAAACCAGTCGTGCGAGAAGCTGAACCCGGCCCGGTTCAGATCCTCGATCACTGCTCCAAAGTCGGTCCACGTGAAATAGGGGAGCAGGAAGCGGTCATGCAGCGTGGTGCCCCACTCGACGAGTTTCTCGTTCCACGATCGCTCCCAGAACATGGCGACAATGGCTCGAATGAGAAGCTGTTGTGTGAGACTCATCTGAGCGTGAGGCGGCATTTCGAAGCCTCGCAGCTCTACCAGTCCCAGTCTGCCGGTTGAGGAATCGGGCGAGTACAGCTTGTCGATGCAGAACTCCGCCCGATGCGTATTCCCGGTCAGATCGACCAGCAGGTTGCGAAAAATGCGGTCGACCATCCACGGTGGAATCGTATCGACGTCGCGATTCGGCACCTGCGAGA
>JAQBWV010000366.1 GCA_027624335.1 Planctomycetota bacterium | reverse complement strand
CTGGGCGGAACGGACGTACGACGAATGATTGTTGAACGAGCCGCCACGCAACAAACGGCTATCAGCAGTCTGTACCTCAACGTCGGTTTGACCTGCTTGGGGCGAAAACAAGCTATGACCCCACTCCCAGACGTTACCGTGCATGTCGAACACGCCCAAGGCATTCGGCAATTTCACGCCCACCGGCCAAGACTGATTCTCGGCGTTACCCACATACCATCCGTATTTTGTCAGCAGTTCCACCGGCTCTCCAAATCCATAACTGCTCGTCGTCCCGGCTCGGCACACGAATTCCCATTCCTCGCCGGTCGGCAAACGGTATCCTGAGCGTTCAAGAAAGTCGGCAGCGATCTTCATGCCGCCCGCATACTCGCCCTTGTCGTTCGGCTCGTAACATCGCTGAAGTCCTGCCTGCTCACTCAACCAGTTACAGTAGGCCACGGCGTCATACCAGGAAACATTGTTTACCGGACAATCAGGTTTCGGTGCAGATTGAGCGTAATGCTTGTGATCGATGCGGAACTTTTGAAACTGTGCCACCGTCACTTCATGAGTCGCCACGGCGAAGCTGTGTGACAGCGTAACTTTCTTTGGCTCAGTTCTTTCGAACCTATCGCCCATCAGGAGCTCAACAGGGCCGTTGACGACAGTAAACGTCTGACCTTCAGAATTGACGAACCAGTTGCGATCCTGCTTGGGCAACGGGTTCTTTAGCTTCGTATCGATCTCGGTTACGGTCTGATTCTGCTGCCAGTTTCGCAACAACCATCCCGCTGCCGAATGGACGCCCGGTTCAGGGTCATCTCGATAGAGGATCGCCAGTTGCTCTGTCAACGAATGCCTTTGCTGACTGGACATGCTGGCTAGATCGAACTGGCCCAATGCCAGAGTCAGGGCGTAGCGGCTGGCTGGGTCAGGTTCCTGTTGGATCCGTGCTGCCAGAAGTTCATGGTTGGCTCCCAGTCGTGCGATACGGTCGATGATAAAGCTCCGCAGAGACGGGTCTGGTGCATGTTGGAATAACGGCCACACCGATTCTGTCTCGCCCAACTCCAGCAAACACACCGCAGCGTTGGCCTGTTTCTTCCTGAAGGCGTCCCGCTCATCCGGTTCAGCTTCTTTGGGCGGCGACTGGCTGAGCAGAGATTTCAAATCGGGAACAACGACTTTTTTGTGATTGCGGAGAGCCTCCAGCAACGGCTGAAACTCACGGTCGTTGTCGGCCAACAGAATGAGTGTTTTAAGTGCTTGTGGATTCTCTCCCAAATAGTCGGCCAACGCCGCTGCAACAAGGGGTCGCTCGGCATCCCGAATCGAACTGCGATCTCGGAATCGCTGTTTGAGCACATCAGCCAAGGTGCTTCCCACCGGACGCAGCATCGCAATCCACTCATCCGATTCAGAAGATGGAACGGAAACCAGAGCGGTCACAACATCTTCACAGAGTTGTTTCCACTGTTTGTTTTTGGAGTCGTATTCGGCCAGTGTCGCTGCCGCTCGGATGCGTTCGCTGTTGCTTCCGTTTTTAATGGTGTCCCAAAGTTGTTTCTCCAGCAAAGCCTTGTGCGGTTTTAGAAACGTGACGATGACAGGCACGGCATCGGCCTTCGCTGTGAGCACCTGCTCAAACAAAAAGTCCACCTGCGATGGATTATCTTTCACAAGCACGAGGCTGGCATGGAGTTTCTCTTTGGGAGTGCTGGCATCGTCGGCAACAATTTCCCGCAACAAGGGAGCGGTCCATTGCTGATATTCCCCGATTTCGCCAACCAGACCATCAACGTCGGCTGTGTTTGCTGCGGACAACGACTCCACGAGTGCCTTGGCGTAATTTGCGTTTTGCTTCTCGACATTCTGCACCGCTGCAATCGCTCGGTCTTCGAGTATTCTGTTGCGAATCGCCATGCCTGAGACTGTCACGATGAGCAGAAGAGTTGTCGCAATTCCTAAACGCAGCCCATGCACCCGTCCCGCCTTGCCCATCATCTTCCGCTGCGGTTCGGTCCATCTCTTCTTGTCGGTCAACAGCCGGATGTTGAGGTTCTCCCACCACGAAGGCAGGAAGCGGTTTTCCGGCTTGGCGTTCCACAGGGCGGCACGTTCGGCCAGTTTGAGTGCCGCCCGCCCCTTGCGGGTTTCCTGCTGCTTACGGGTCAACCAGTCCCGCAGCGATGGAACGAGATAGTCGTGGGTCAGTTGATAGAACTTCGAGCCGGGATCGCTGCCCGATTCGGTCTGGAAGCCCTCCGGGTCGGTGGGCGTAATCAACCGCAGTTCCCCGTCCAGAATCCGCAGCAGATCATTGAATTCGCTGGGCCGAGTCTGATAACCGGAGGCTTCCAGCAACTCGCTGTGCGACCGCATGTGACCTTTGATGTCGCTGCCGACTTCGGGCAGCAAGGCTTTCAAAACCTCACGGGCGGCTTGTTGGTGCAGGCGGTGCTTGGGATTGGCGGTGCGGGAACTGAATGTCTCTTCCAGAAAGTTGACGCCGATGCCTGCGGTGCCGCCAATCTCCTCCAGCGTGGCGGGAACCCACGGCTTGCCTTTGACCATTTCAGCAAACAGAGCCAGTCGCACGGAGACCACCTTGCCATCCTGTGCCAGAGCGGAGGCCACGGCACTCACGAAGGATTTTTCGTCATCGGAGTGCTTGCCGGTCTGAGCGGGTAGCTTGCCGAAAGCCTGTCCGAACTTGACCAGCACCCTTTCGGCATGGTCTACATCGAACAGGTCAACCGTGGCGAAGTTGTGGCCTTGCAGGATTGGAATGTCGATCATGTCCATGAACCGAGCCGCCGCCATCGCAAAATCGTCCCTGACCATCACCACCGCTTGCAGACTGCCGCCATCACATTGCCGTAACGCTGATACCAGTTCCGTCTCCTGTTCGGCTCTGTGAGCATGAAGCCATTGCTCGAACTGATCTAACACAACCACGACATTGCGACCTTCGGCCCGTCGCAGCAGCGTGAACGTCTCCACCAACCCCAAGTCCTGTGGCAATTCAGGCAGCGACTTGCGAAGTCCACGCAGGATGCGAGTTTCCGTTTCATCCGGTGTCGCTTCGACGTAGATCGCTGTCACTTCCTTGGACAACCGAGGCAGCAGACCGGCTTTGACCAGTGATGACTTGCCACAACCCGATGGGCCATAGATCAGGCCCACGCTGAAGGTCTGGTCGGGATCGGGTTCTTCAATCCGTGTTTTCCAGAACTGGATGCTTTCCGGCAGTCCATTGCGATTGCGAGGACCGGGAAGCAAGTCCATAAAGAACTCGGCATCTTCGGCATCGAACGACCGCAGCCCCTTGGGAACGATCTGAAGTTCCTTCGTTTCCTGCTGCGGTGACTGATTCCAGTGCAGCAGATCGTCGGCCAGTTGAGCAGCCGTGGCATAACGATCCGAGGCTCGCTTGGAGAGAGCTTTCAGGCAGATGCGTTCCAGTTCAGCAGGGATTGACTCATCCAGTTCCCTCGGCGGACGAGGATCAACCGAGACCACCTGATGCAGCAGTTCATTGGTCGTGCTGCCTCGAAACGGCTTCTTGCCGGTCAGCAGTTCATACAGCACGACACCCAATGAGAAAATGTCGCTGCGGCCATCCAGCCGGTGTCCTTCGCCACGGGCCTGTTCGGGACTCATGTAGGCCGGTGTGCCAGCCAGCCTGCGGTCCTTGAGGTAATCCTCTTCTTTGATCGCCAGTCCAAAGTCAGACACATACGGTGTGGCTTCCGAACCTTCCAGCAGAATATTGGCAGGTTTCACGTCTCGGTGAATTAACCGTCTGTCGTGGGCGTGATGCAGGGCTTGTGCGACGGTTGCTATCAGCCTGGCGGATTCATCGTGGCTCGGACGATCCTGCTTGATGCGATCATCGAGCGTGCAACCTTCGATAAACTTGGAGACGACATAAATGGAGCCGTCGTCGGTTCGGCCCACATCATGCACGGGAACGATGTGCGGATGATCCAGACTGGCAACCGTTCGAGCTTCGGCCAGATATTGCTCGGCATCTTCTGGTTTCTGGAAACGCTCGGCGGTGGGAACCTTGATGGCGACCTGTCGTTGAAGTTCCTCATCATAGGCGAGATAGACCCGACCAAACGCCCCTTCGCCAAGGATACGTTCCAGGCGATACCGACCCAGTTGTCCGTAACCGACCGTCTGGTCGCTGATGTCGGTTTTAGTTGGAATGAAGCGATCTTCTTGACCGTTTTCACCCGATGCCAGTTCAGACAGCCTGCTGCGTAACTGGTCGCTGATGTCACCGAACCGGGACGTGTATCCGTCGATATTCGGTTCCGTTCCGGCTGCCTGCCGAGCCTGAAACTCACCCACGGCCAATTGCAGCTTGATGTCGGGATCGTCGGCAAGTTCGGGAAGCCGAGCGAGATACTCTTCGACTTTTAGAGGTTGATCGGTTATCCAGCGAAGGTTCTGGTCGGCCAGCAGCACGGCCAGCACATCCTCGTCTGCCGCCCCGTTGTGCTGCTGAAAAAACGAAAACACGTCCGGGGGAGAATCGCTCGATTCCCACAGAGCTTCAAATTGTTGGTGTAAACTGGTCACAAATGCATTTCCTGCAAGATCGCCCGTGTGCTACACGTCCTCACAGTTTACGGGTTCGGGATGGTCAATTGAACTTACGGATTCTTTTCCCGGAGTCCCACAAAGAAAGACCGGCGAAGGCTTCACCACATCAGACGGATGGAACCGGCTCTTCAGGGAACTGCTGTTACGTTTCTGAGAAATCAATTCTACGTTTCCCTGACTCCAGAGCAAATCTCCGCTCACTTCTTCAAGAGCAGCAACAGCATCACGACAGGCGAACTTGTCTTGATGCTGTGCTTCAGATTCGCTGGCATGTGAATCCAGGTTCGGATCGTCGGCCTGAAGCGACGTTCTCACGACGACACCAAAGAGTGCAACTACTGTGAAGGAGCAGGCCTGCAGTTGCACTGACGTGAAGCCTGACGCGGCGTCAAATATCTGCTGGAGCGATTCCCAGGGCAACTCTGCCAGTCAACTTCCCATCGAAATCCGGAATCGACCGTTACTGGCTCCCACCGTTCGCAGTCGTCATGATGGAGTCTT
>JAQBWV010000365.1 GCA_027624335.1 Planctomycetota bacterium | reverse complement strand
GAGCGTCACGGCGACGGCGTCGGGCGGATTCCAGAACTGATAGGCGTTGTCCTGATGCCAGGGAAACTCATACGTGGTCAACGGTGCCTTGTCGATCAGCATCGTGCCGTCTGCAATGGCGTCAGCACCATCGAAGAGCTGCTGAACAAGCTGTATCAGGCGCGCGTCACGCATGAGCTGGTCGAAGTACGCGGACCGCTCGTGAATCCGAAACAGGCACCGCAGAGACCGCTCGGCATTTGCCTCGACGATCAGATCGCCCTTCGGTGCTGAGGTGAGATCAAGCCGAAGGTGCGCTTCCAGTTGTCGTTCAATTTCCGCCACCTCCTCAGCCGAAAACAAACTCGGGATAACAGCGAAGCCGTTCCGTTTGTAAGCTGTAATCGTAGACTCGTCATACATCTGGCAATCCCCTACGTCACATCACACACGGTTCCCGCCATTGCTGCTCAGTCTCGATCGAAAACAGTCTCGATCGAAAACAGTTTACCCTAACTTGGAATCGCCTCGCCTTAAATTTCAGTTGTTCGACCATTGAATTGTTTTCCCGTCACGAAAACGCTGCCATGAAAGTTCCGCAATGTCATCGGGTCGTCGGCCGATGGCAATGTACTCCGCCATGGTGCGCCCGACAAATGGAGACAGGGAAAATCCGCCCCCGCTGAAACCCGCTGCGAAATAGATTCCGGCTAGCCCCTCCAGTCGATCCAGAATTGGCATGCCGTCGGGAGAATAATCATAGGTGCAGGCAAATGTGCGATGAACGAATCCCTGGCGCATCCAGGGCAGCGTCATCGACGCTCGCGGAGTGATCCTATCCGTCGCCAGCAGATATCCCGCCGCATGAACGGGAATCCCTTCGCCGAACTGCTCGCCAAGATTCTGAAAGAACCTCGCGGATTCCGCCTGCCAGCGAGACAACCCTGCATGACGAACCATCGATCGAATAATGCCGGCGCCGCGTCCCGACTGGCCGGCGCCGACATAATGCCGTTCGAGAACCCGAATGCGGCCGCACTTCCGTAGTGCCAGATGCAAGGCCGTGCTCAGACCGGTTACGCCGCCGCCGCCGATCAGCACGTCGCATGTTGAAGCCAATCCGGCACTCCTTGTTGGTCGTGATTTTGGTGACGAGGTGATGTCGCCGATTCCTCAGCGTCATGGGTATTTTGTAACAGCCAAGGCGCCACTAGCCCCGCGTCGATGCAGGGTTGAATCGACTCATGCGTCCACTTGGTTTGGTTGGCCAGCTCTTTGAGATCGTACACAGCCACGCCGGTCTGATAGTTTGTTTCGCTGGGCGGCTGAAAGAAAACAACTTAGCTAGCCAGACAAAGAGAATTACGCTGCTGTTCGGTAGCAGCAAAACCGTTGGTCCAAAACCACGAAAGCGGTTCATCGAGTCTTCCTCAAAAACGAGTTTTACCGCCACGGTCGCTGAATCGGTCTTGATGCATTCATAATTGAAAACTCCATTGACTTTATCGTTTGTGACGCTACTGTCAACGGATTCAATCGATCTTCGCATGGAGTACAGATCTAATGACCGCCGCCGATGTCGCTTATCTTGGCATTCGAGAAATGCTTGCCAGTGGCGAATTGGTGCCAGGTCAGCGGCTGTCGCAAAGCCGATTGGCTCGGCAACTTCAGTGCAGCCCGATGCCGGTCGTCGAGGCGATGCGGCGTCTCGAAAGCGAAGGGCTGCTCGACAAGCAAGCCCGGAAGCAGGCTCGCGTCCGCAAGTTGTCCCGCGAGGATCTCGATGGACTGTACTTGCTCCGCGAAGCGATTGAGACGGTGATTGCCCGGCTGGCCGCCGAACGGATCAATTCAGAAGAATCGCAGACGCTCCGGGAACTGGCTCAGGCGTATGAACATGCTTGGGAAGTGACGCATCATGAGTCGGAAGTGGACATCGCGATCCATCGCCACATCGCCGCATGCGCCCGATGCCCGTTGCTGCAACAGGAACTTGAGCGATTCCGATTGATAGAACTCACGGCGGGCCGGCATCTCCGAGCGACATTGACTCGGCCGGGACACCCCCACATTCACCGCGCCTTGGTCCAGGCGATCGTGGATCACGACGCCCAATCGGCCGAGTACCTGATGAAGGGGCATATTCAACACGGCTACGACGAAATGCGGCGCGAGTTCGAAGAGCAACAACGCCTCGGAAAGTCCCGATTAAAGAAGGAATAAAGATGACCGGCGCAGCGTTTACATCAGTTATCGCGTCGTGCGACGTTATTGCGACACAGTTTTGGCGTCGCGGAGCGACTCGGCCACATTGCACTCAGCACTGGTCTGGCTCGTCATCGGGTTGTCATCCGTCGCGGCTCAGGTTTCAGGACAGGATTTCATTTCCGTTCGGCAGCCGGAATCTCTGCCGCCACGGATCGACTGCGAACGGACAGCCGTCGGCATGACGGGAGACTACAAACCCTGTCTGGCACTGCTGCCCAGCGGCGAAGTTTTGCTCGTGATGTTCGACAGCGTCGATCCCGGCAGCGAGATCCGAGAGGATATGATCTTGTATCGCTCGTCGGACGGCGGCAAAACCTGGGGCGAAAGAACCGTGCTGCCGCTGCTGGGCCGGGAACCGTATTTCAGTGTGCTTCGCGACGGCACCCTGTTCATTACGACTCATTTGCGCAAGGATGAAATTCGCAATCCCGACCGGTACACCCACAGCTATGTTCATCGATCGACAGATAAGGGAAAAACCTGGAGTACATTGCGAATCGGCGCGGAGGACGTTCCAGGCGTTCCCCCGAAAACCTGGACACACACCAGCCGCAACATTCTCGAACTCCGGGACGGCTCCCTGATTCTGGGCGTGTCTGCGGGGAGCAGCACGGACTATCTGTGGCGTTCAAAAGACAAGGGGCAGACATGGGACAAGTCGCTGGCCTGCAAGGTCGAGGGATTCGAGTTCGTTCCATGCTGCCTTCCAAACGTTCTCGTCTTCGCTGCCCAGCCGATCCAGGAGTTGCCTACACTGCTCAGGATCAAGTTTGACTGGCTGCAAATTGGCCCTCAGGAACGGCAGGGCGGCATCGGCATTTCTGTAAAGCTTGAGAATGGCACTCGCCGCGCCCGGATCGTTGCCGTACAGATCAGACCACCAGTCCTCCAATTCCTTCTGAGATACATCACTCGCCTGCGGTTTGTGGCCCGCCTGCGACTGTGCTGTCACCAACATCGCGGCTAATAAACAAAGTAACGCCGTGAACACTACGAGCACCGTCTGTCTCATAAAAACACCCCGCAGAAATGTTAGTTTGGCCGAACGGCAGCGGTAACGGGGCCGCCGCCAAATAAGTATGATTTCAAAACTCGCGTCATCGGCGGCTCCCGTTCACCGCATGGTTACCGGGATCAAGCTGTTCCAGCCGCGAGGTCGGTCCAAAGTGTGGGTCGCGAAATACAACGAATTAATTTCGGCTTTCGTCAGATAATGCCGACCGGCGACATCACGCTGCGGCCGTGGTTTCGGGAAGCGCGGTGGGACGTCGATGAGATCCTGCTCCCAAGCCCAGGAGACAACAGCCCGCAGTTGTTCGCGTGCTTTGTTCGCGGTTCGACCTGGATTCGTTCCTTGCTGAGTGACAGCGCGATTGTAAACCCAGTCCAGAAAATCGCGGATCTCCTTCCTTCCCAGCCGTTCGAGGGGAACGCCGCCGCCCCATTCTTTCCATTTGGTCAGCGTTGTGTGGTACTCGGCGCGGGTTCCGTGTGCCGGATTGCCGGCGTGGAGGTATTTCGTTACCGCAGTCTTGAGGGTCGTGAACATTGGAAAGCTCCCATGCCGCCGGCATCTCCTCCACTGCTGATCCTGGCTGCCGATGGCACATGATGCCTCCTGCGGCCGTCGCCCGAATCCTCTGGGCGACAAAAAATGACGTCAGAGACGCAGTTACGTCTCACTATCTCTGACGATAACGTGACGGCGGGAGTGCTGGCCATACGGATTTCGAAATTACCGTCGTGCAGCAGACCGATGCCGAGTCGGGTCGGACCTAAGCAGGTTAAAGCTGGGCGAGAATTGCTGATGTGCCCACAGTGTTTCCGCATGGCGTTGGACGAACTCATCGAAGGCTTCGACGTCTCCGACTGCGCGCCGATCACCACGGACAGCGTGCGGCATGTGGTGAAATGGAAAGACAACGCGGACTGTCATCTGCTCCAGGCGCGGCCAATCAAACTACGATTTCATTTGAAGAATGCGAAGCTGTTTGCCTTCGAGCCGCGGATTCGCCACAATCACTATTTGCAGTCGTACGATTGAGATTCTCTATATTGACAAGAAGGGTTGAAATGCTTCGCTCGAGCTATTTGTGGCTGTCAATTCTCACTCTACTGGTCTGTCACTCTCCGCTGGCAGCCCAGTCCCGCCAGGCACCGCCCGGGATGTTCAAGGATCTCGACGACGAAATCCTTGGCGATGCCCTGATCATTCATGGCAAGCAGCTGTTCATCGATGACTTAGTCATCAGTGAGCTGCAAGGTGTTCAGAAGACGTTGAATCAGCCGGTCAAACATCCGCAGAACCCGGTGCTGATTCAAGATCAGCCTTGGGAAGAAGCCGGACCGGGATTCGGCACCGTCATTTTTGACAAAGACGACGGACTTTTCAAACTCTGGTATGAGGTTCAGAGCCAGACAGAAGGCCCCGGAAAAACGGGTATCCCACGACTGTGTTATGCCACATCGAAGGATGGAATCACCTGGCAGAAGCCGCTCATCGACGTCCAGCGCGGCACAAATTTCGTGTCACCGCCGAAAATCAGGCACTTCATGATTGTTGGCCTGTTCAAGGACGACCACGAACGCGACCCGGAACGACGCTACAAAATGCACTACGTCTGTTCGCCCGACGGCTCAGAGGAAGGGGGCATCGATTTACCGAAATACATGAGATCTCTGCGGACGAGTGTTGGCTGGTCGCCGGATGGTATCCATTGGACCGCCGCGTCCGAAACACCGCAAATTCCGTTTAGCGACAGTCCCAGTTGCCCCTTCTGGGATCCGAAGATCAATCGTTATGTGTCGTATCTGCGTTACGGACCGCCGAATACTCGGAAAGTCACCCGCATCGAG
>JAQBWV010000059.1 GCA_027624335.1 Planctomycetota bacterium | reverse complement strand
CCCTGGTCAGTATAACCTTCGCCCTTGGCGTAGGCATAAAGTTCGATGTCGTTGGGAGGCGTCACGTTGAAGCCTGGGTAAGGTGGAACTTCGTCAGCCTCCATTGGATGCACCAGTTCCGGAGTCACTGTGATCAACAGTTCGTTCTCACCCTGGTCCGCAGATTTTGAGTTGAACAACGCGGGGCCGATCAATGGCAGTTCGCCGAGGAACGGAATCCGGTTGATCTCGTTTGACATCGTCGCACCGAACAGACCGGCAAGTACAATGGTCTGTCCTTCCCGGAGCTTGACCGTGGTTGAGACCCTCCGCGTGTTCAGACTGGGAGTTGCACCACCACCACCACCACCGCCGCCATTGATCTGGCTGTACTCCGGAGTGATGTCCATCTTGATGTAGTCTTTGTCAATGACTTCCGGACGAACAAGAAGTGACGTCCCGAACCCGCGAAAGGAAGTAGTTGTGCCTGAAGCACCGCCAACTCCGACGATCGTTGGTACCGGAAACTCACCTCCAGACAGGAAGCTTGCGGTATGACCGCTTAATACCGTCAACGTGGGAGAGGCCAGAACTTTCGCGGTACGGTTTCCAGCCAGCCAGTTGATGAACAGGTTGACTTCGCCATTCTCAAAGATTCCGGTAAGAGCACCACCGGCACCGCCGAGTGATGACGACACGAAGTGCCGGCCATTGTTAATCAGCCCGTTGATGTCAACAGCGAGATTTCTGAGCTGTCCCCGGCTTAGCTCCGCAACGGTCACATGGATCATGATCTGGTGATTCCCTGGAACCTCCATCAGATCCACTATGGGATTGTTATTGTTGTTGCCGTTGTTAATGCCATTGTTGATTCCATTGCCGCCATAGCCGCCCCCGCCAGCGCCGCCACCCAGGCCACCAAAAGCTCCGAACGCCGAGTAGTACGATGAGCGGACAATCTGAAGGATCCGAGCGGCCTCCTCAGCGTCGCGTGCCTGGCCCTTGACGATCAGTCGCTGCTGCAACGGAACCAGAAATACCTTGCTGTTTGGAAACAGAATCCGCAACTGCTTCTCCAGCTTGCCAAAGTCATTTCGCAGACGGTCTTCGAACGTGGGATCGCGAATCACCTCGACAAGATAGATCAGTGGATCACGGCTATTGTCAAACCACATCGTCAGCGTCGTCGTGCCGAGGCTCATTCCAATAATGCCAATCTCGCTCGGGCTGTACTGCACGATGTCGACAACAGAAGGATCTGCAACGGCGATCCTGGCGATCGGAGCGCGGGCCACAATCAGCTGGCTCCGGCGGTGGATGATCTCCATCTCCTCCTGGATGTCCGGCATTTCTTCAATCGCGTACGGCAACGGTTTCTTCGGCTTCGTGTCGTCCGCCGTGACGCGTTGAGTCAGTTGAATCCCGGACTGGTTCCGTTGCCCTCCACGGTAGGGAGCTCCGGACTGAGCCTGAGCCCTTCCCGGCAGCGCCAGACAGACACAACTCAGAACAAGCACGGTTACGATTCTTTGTGTCGTCATTGAGTGTTCGCTTCCAGAGAGTCGCATGAGTGTCCTCGACATTCCAAGCTGCTCCCGCATCAAAGATGCATCTGACCAGATCGTGAATTCCGAATCGGCCACAAGATCGTCGTCAGTCTGCTAAGTCCGGCGGTAACATCGTCGTGATTCGCGCAGATCCGGCGGCGTGGTGTAAGCTTTATCGGTTAGAACGATTCGCCGAATTGAAACGGAAGTCCTGATTTTTCCGTTTTGGAGCACTAACGAGAGGTTCTGGGATCAATTCGGCACATTACTTTTGGTGGTTTGCGTGAAATGCGGTCACTCTCTGCTATTTCAAATGTGACAATGGGAGCAGTAGGGCTGATGGGGTGATTGGCGCGTAGCTTGCTGATGGCGGCAATCTCAGATGCAAACACGAGAATTGAGATAGAGCAGCGCGTTGGCGCAAGTTGGCGCGACATCGCCAGTGCAGCCACACTGCGGCGAGGCGAATGAGCGTCAGGGAATCTGTCAGCGACTGCGAAGTCGTCGAGCAAAACCGGCTGCAGCACCGGTTTTCGTGCGTTCGAGCGCCCAGGTTCGGAGTTCAGTTCTTGCCGAACCAGCCTCAGAATGCGACTCGTTTTCGGTATCAGGCCAGGATCAGAACTGAGCGAGGAACCGGATGTCGTTCTCATAGAAGCGACGAATGTCAGTTACCTGATGGCGACGCATGCAGAAACGCTCGATACCAAGGCCGAATGCAAATCCGCTGACTTCATCGGGGTTATAGCCGACAGCGCGGAGAACGTTCGGGTCGATCATCCCGGCACCGCCTATTTCGAGCCAGTCGTCGCCCCAGCCCATGTCCACTTCGACGGAAGGTTCAGTAAATGGGAAGAAGGAAGGACGAAAGCGAATCTGCACATCCTCCCCAAGATAGGTAGTCGCAAACAGCTGCAGCACTGTCTTCAGCTGAGCCATCGTGACGTCATCGCCGACCATCAAGCCTTCCATCTGATGAAACATGCACGAATGTGTCGCGTCAATGGTATCCGGTCGGTAAACACGCCCGAGCGAGACGATTCGGATCGGAGGCTTCTGCGTCTCCATCATTCGAATTTGCACCGTCGACGTCTGGCTCCGCAACAATTTCGGATTGTCCGGCAGGCCTCCAGTCGCGTAGGACGCTGCTGAAAGATAGAAATTCTCCAACGGATCTCTGGCCGGGTGATCGTCAGGAATATTCAGCGCGTTGAAGTTGTGATGCTCGTCTTCGATTTCGGGACCGTCGGCGACAGTGAATCCGAAACGGCCAATAATGTCCTTAAAGTCTTCCATTGTCTGAGTAAGCGGGTGCCGCTTGCCGAGTTTCACAGGAATTCCAGGCAGCGTTATATCCAGTGCCGACAGGGCAGCCCTGGGACGATCGACTTCTTTTTTCCTTGTTTCGAAGGCGGTTGAAACTCGCGTCTTGACGTCGTTGAAAGCCTTCCCAACGACTGGACGCTCGTCTGCAGAGACCTTACCGACAACCACCTGCAGATCCTTCAGTCGTCCCTGCTTTTTGCCGAGAAATTCGATGCGGACTTCTTCGATTGCGTTGGCATCGCCAGCCGCAGCGATCGCCTGTAGCGCGGCCTGCTCGTATTCCTGAAACGCGATGGTGTGGTCCATATCTCGTTCTCCATCGATCGGACGAAGCCTGACCGAAACTCTATGGTCTCTGTGATTAGCCATCTGGATGGCTTGCCGTGTGGATGTTTTATCCTGAAGGATTTCAGGAAGTCTCACCTGGAATCCACCACCAGTTTTCAACTGGCTTTACTCAGTCATCAAACACTGGCTACGAAACTGCCCACCGTGGACGACGTCCAGGTGGGCAAATTTCATCACAGTCTTTTCCGGCAGCCACGAGCGTTCATCACACGCCCGCGATTGCCTCCTTTACGGTCGATACTATTTCCTTGAAGACGCAGGGTTCGTTGATCGCCAACTGGCTAAGCGTCTTCCGGTTCAGCTCGATCTGAGCCACTTTCAGACCGTGGATAAAAACTGAGTACGATAGCCCTTGTTCGCGACAGGCGGCACTCAGACGAGTAATCCAGAGACTGCGAAAGTCGCGCTTTCGGACGCGGCGGTCGCGGTACGCGAATGCTCGTGCTCGAAGTGTCGTTTCTTTGACTGTTCGGAGCAGCTTGGCGCGACCACCTCGGCGGCCCTTGGCTTCCTTGAACAATCTCTTCTTGGCACGATGACGTGCTTTTCCGTATCGAACTCTCATCGTCGTATATCCTCAGCAAATTTGGATTAATTCAAAGTCTTAAAGAACAGCAGTTTACGTCTCAGGAGCAAGGTCGCAGGGCGTCCACGATGTGTCGTGCTTCTGCCCCGGTGATCAGGCTGCCTTTGCGGAGAGACCGTTTCCGCTTGCCGCTCTTCTTGCTGAGGATGTGTCCGCGATTGCAACTTCTTTTGGTCGACTTGCCAGAGGCCGTCACCCTGAAGCGCTTCTTAATTCCCTTGTGAGTCTTTTGCTTTGGCATCGCTCCACCATACTTCTATTAGAAAGGTTTGTTTATTTCTGCCCGGATGAAGGCGATGGCGGAGTTTCCAGAGCCAGTTCCGAGGCAGCATTCAGCGCCAATTCTCGACCAAAAGGTCAGGACTGCGGCGGGAGTATAGGCATTCTTTCCGCCCTAATTCCAGCGACCTTAAACAACGCTTCCGATTTACTGGCAGAGGTTTGCGCTTACTCGGAATTCATCGTGCAACACCAGCAGATCAGCTCCGGCGTTTCAGCTACTTATTTGTGACTAATCACCGGAATTCCGGACGGAACGTACGCTCGTGGTTAATTCTTGCCTCTGGTCGTTCGCCATTAACTCTCGTCGCTTCCACAGACCTCGATAGATCGGAAAGCCTTCCTTTCGCTTTTTTCTCTCAAAACTCGTCCGGTAGTCCATGTCGTGGTCCGGCGGACGTTCTTCTGGCGCAGGCTCAGTCTCAAAATCCTCGTGATGGTCCATCAACGCTTGAATGACCTCAAAATAGTCTGGCACGTCAGTCCACGAGTGCAGCATTCCACCCGGTTTCAGAACTCGTGAACACAGACCGACAAATTCGTCGGTGAAAATCCGTCGTCGACGATGTTTCTTCCGCCACCACGGGTCAGGAAAGTAGACGTGAACCGCGTGGACCGAGTGCGGTTGGATATGCTTTTTCAGTGAAACTGTGCCGTCGCCGCCAATCACTCGAGCATTCGGAGCCTGTCGCTTCTTTACTCGCCTGGCCGCTCGGCGACCTTCCTTGAAGTCGAGTTCCAGCCCGAGGTAGTTCGTATCGGGATTCTGGACGCTGGCATTGAACAGAAACAGGCCACGACCGCACCCGACGTCCAGTTCCACGGGATTGTCATTGCCCCAGAAAATCGGCCAGTCCAGTGATTCCGGCAAATCGTAAACGGCGATGAACCATGGTCTGAGATCTTCGACTCCTTCAGGGAGTGGTTCACCGAATTCAATGATATTTTCCTGTTCCGCCACCTGCTGCCGCTCCCCCATCAACCAATTCGATCGTCGTACCAGTAAGTTTGTTCGTTAAACCACCATTGTGAAATCGGCGGGCATCCTGGTTCTCGTGGAGTTTCATTTCAAGGAGCAGAATCACCCAGCGGTCAGCCTTTCGTCACACCACCAGCGACTGTCATCTTCAATCAGCATTCCGTGACAACAGCTTTCCGCGAGCTACAATCACTCCTATGGCAGGCAACTCATTTGGACAACTGTTTCGAATCACGACCGCTGGCGAGAGCCACGGTCCGGGCAACGTGGTCATCATCGATGGCGTCCCGCCGGGGATCCCGCTGTGCGAAGCGGATTTCGAACTGGATCTGGGCCGTCGCCGACCGGGCCAGAGCAGAATCGTCACACAACGAAATGAGTCTGACACACCTGAAATTCTCTCCGGAGTTTTTGACGGAAAGACCACCGGCACCAGCGTCGCCATCCTGATCCGCAACGAGGACCAGCGGAGCCGCGACTATGGAGACATCGCTGAGAAGTATCGCCCTGGCCATGCGGACTTCGGCTTCGACGCGAAATATGGACTGCGTGATTATCGAGGCGGTGGCCGGTCCAGTGCCCGCGAAACCAGCGTGCGAGTTGCTGCTGGAGTCGTCGCCAAAAAGATCCTTGCCGATGCCTTCGGCGGGAAGGTTCTTGCATACGTCGTCCAGGTCGGGCCAATCCGAGCGAACATCGCCGATCCCGCCAGCATCACGCTCGACGATATCGAAACGCTGCCCAATGGTGAGCCCAACATCGTCCGCTGCCCGGACTCAGACGCCGCCGAAAAGATGGTCCAACTCATCGAAGAAGTTCGTCATCAGGGTGACTCTATTGGTGGAACGGCCGAGATCGTCGCAACCGGCATTCCAGCGGGACTGGGCGAACCGGTGTTCGACAAGATCAAAGCAGACCTCGGAAAGGCTCTCTTCACATTGCCGGCCGTTCTGGGTGTCGAGTACGGAATCGGATTTGGCTGCACGACGATGCGCGGGAGCGAGAACAATGACATTTTCATCCCGGATTCTGAGAGCGGAGCGGACGAAAAAGATGCTGCGGCCAACGTCGCATCCCAACGGCCTGGGATCTCAACAGAATCTAATCGGCATGGTGGCATCCTTGGCGGCATCACCACGGGCCAGCCGATCATTCTGCGTGCCGCCGTCAAGCCGACCAGCAGCCTCCCCATCGAACAGCGAACGGTCACGACGTCGGCGGAGCCAACCACCATTCGCACGAAAGGTCGTCACGACCCGTGCCTGCTCCCTCGCTTTATTCCAATGGCGGAAGCCATGGTAGCGGTTGTCCTCGCTGACCACTGGCTCCGCTGGAAGGCGCAGTGTCGTTAGTCGTCGTTGAATGCCGAGAATGTTCGTTGCCGCGTGCGTGGGCGACTGAAGCATACTGACTCCAACTCGCTGTAAGTCTTGACTGGGTGCAGCGACCGCTTGCGGTTGAGTGCCGCTGGCAAGGGATGCCACACCAGCAGCTTGCTGTGAAACTGCGACCGGCTTCTTGACTGCGAGCTTACAATCAAACATCTTGTCGCTATGAGACCCGACCAGGCTGGCCGAGCCGCCCACTTCACTGGTTTCCTGCCTGCGCGGGAATGACAAACACAACACAAGCTTCGTGAGACCGCCATGACTGTTCAGCCGATTCCCGAGGGATACCACAGCCTGACTGCATACCTCGTCTGCAAAGGAGCGACGGCGGCGATGGAGTTTTACCGGAAAGCATTCGGTGCCGAAGAAGTGATGAAACTGGAGATGCCCGGCGGATTGATTGGCCATGCGGAAATGCAGATTGGCAATTCGAAACTCATGCTGGCCGACGAGTGTGAGGCGGCCAGTGCTCCTCCAGTGCCTGGCGATTCCGGCGTTGGCTTCTGCCTGTACGTCGAAAACTGTGACGAAACGTTCGCTCGGGCGATCGCCGCCGGAGGAACGGAAAAACGACCGTTGCAGGATCAGTTTTATGGTGATCGCTCTGGGACGCTCGTCGACCCGTTCGGTCATACGTGGACCGTTGCCACGCACACCGAAGATCTGACACCGGAAGAAATCAACGAACGTATGGCTGCCTTTATGCAGAGCCAGTCTGGCGGCCAGACAGAGTAACTCAGCAGAAAACACTTGCCTCGGTTACTGATCGTCGTCGCCCCATTTCCTACCTTGCGAATCTGCCAGCTCATTCGTCAGGCGAGTTCGGGGATGTGCTGGCCGTACGAGATGTGAATCGGGCGACCGGCCTGATCATTGAAGGTTTGGCGGTAGTCGATTCCCAGATGGTGCAGAATCATTGATCTGAAATTCTGCGGAGTCAGTTCGCGCTGGATGGGGTGTTCGCCTTTGGAGTTTGTTGCTCCGATGACCTGTCCCATCCGCTTTCCGCCGCCGGACACCAGGATCGACATGGCGTGGGGCCAGTGGTCGCGGCCCCAGTTGATCTTTCCATCGCGACTGCCCGGGCGTTCGTTGCCGCGCGGTGTGCGACCGAACTCACCAGTGACGACTACCATCACATCCTCGTCCAGCCCGCGTTCGTAAATGTCTTCGATGAGGGCCGTTACACCCTGGTCGACGCCCGGTAAACGTTCCCGCATGGCGGTCGGCAGGTCGCCGTTCACAGCATGGTCGTCCCAGTTGTAGACCTCTTTGCCACCGGGCACTCCAACGGTCACCAGATTCACGCCCGCTTCGACAAGACGTCGAGCAAGCAGTGCCTGCTGTGCCCAGCCTTCGCCGTAACGTTGCCTGGTTCGCTCGTTCTCCAGAGAAAGATCGAAAGCAATACGAGCGCGATCGCTTGTCAGGATGTCAAAGGCCTGCTGATTGAAACCGTCGAGCGATTCCATGACGCCGCTGTCCAGGTCAGCTCGAAGCCGATCGACTGTCGTCAGCAGTTCTTTCCGGTTTGTCAGTCGCTGGCCATCGATCGTTGCCTTCGCGTTCTTCAGTCCCTGCTCGTTGACCGTCGGCGGGCGGAACATGTCGCTCCAGTAACCGGTAGCCGTCGTCGGGACATAGCTGTAATGAGTCGCGCCCATTCCGCAGGCGACGGGCATTCCGCCGTGACACTGACCGAAGACTCGGCTGACAACGGCTCCGAGTTCCGGGTGAATCGATTCGTGTTTTGAATCGTCCCAGTCGGGATAACCGCTCATCATGACCGGAATGCCATCGTTGTGGCCGGCGTGGTTATGGGAGCACGATCTGATCAGTGAAAACTTGTCGGCGATCTTTGCATGCATCGGCAACAGTTCGCAGATATCCATGCCGGGAACGGTCGTGTGGATCGGTGAAAACGGACCGCGGATTTCCCGCGTCGCCTGCGGTTTCAAATCGTACGTTTCGAGATGGCTTGGTCCACCGTTCTGCCAGAGCAGAATTACAGATTTCGGTGATGGCGAAGCCCGGTATTCAGAAGTCGGAGCGGCCTGAGTCTGCAGGCGCAGATAATCAGACAACGTCAGTCCGCCAACTCCCAGAAACCCGGCACGCATAAAGTTGCGGCGCGTTATTCCATCGCACAGTCGATGCCGGTTAGTCAGCAATTCAAGCATTCGGTGACCTCGGTTTGAGCTCTGCGAGTGGGCGTGTTGGAATGTGTGCGTTCTATGATTCAGACATCGACGGTAACTTCTTCGACAATCGATAGGCAAGTCCATGATTCCGTTTGTCCATTGCGGTTTGGCTGTTGCGGCTTGCAGGTGGATGAGCTGTCTGAGTCTGCTGGTACGTCACCTCGGATCTGTTGCCTTCACTCGGTTTGACGATTCGTGGTAACTTGCGTGGTTGAGTGTTGTGGCTTGAGCCGGAACGGATCTGAGCTGGCCTCAACAACTGAGTTACGGTCACAGCTTAAGGTTCCAGTTGATGTTTCGAGTGGCAGGCGACAAAGGTTCTGGCAGAGCAGATTTGACGAGACGCAGCTTCGTCGAGGCGGGCGTGCTCGGGGTTGGCGGGTTGTCGCTGGCGGAGTTGATGTCGTTGCGGGCGAGCGCTGTGAACTCGAATTCCGACAACAGTCGAGCCAGTGACACCAGCGTGATCCTGATCTGGATGAGCGGTGGACCGGGTCATCATGAAACGTGGGATCCAAAACCGGACGCCGTCAGCCAGTACCGTGGACCGTTCGGTGCGATTTCGACCAACGTCAGCGGAATTCAATTCAGCGAGATGTTGCCGGAGCAGGCGAAGATCGCTGATCGGATTTCCGTGCTGAGAACCGTGCGGCATCGGTCGGGGGATCATACGAAGGGCAATCACTGGATGTTGACGGGTTTCGAAGGCCCCGATTTCAACAAGCCGGATAACCAGATTCAGCGACGTCCATCAATGGGGTCGGTGGCTTCTGCGTTGTGCGGCCCACGAAGGGTGGGCATGCCGGCCTACTCGGCCGCTCCACACCTGAAAGGCGGTACGGACAATCTCTTTCACTACGCGACGTATCTTGGCGGCGGGCACAACCCGCTGGTTACGAACTCGGACCCGAATATCGAGTCGTTTGGTGTTGCAGATCTGTCGCTCCGGCCTGGCCTGACGTTTGACCGACTGAACGATCGGCGGTCACTGCTGGAATCGATCGATCAGTATCGTCGACGTGCCGATGGCGGGATGGTCGACATGAGCGATCAGCAGCAGTCGGCCTTCAACCTGCTTACCGGTTCCGTCGTTCGAGAAGCGTACGACATGACGCAGGAGCCTGATGGCCTTCGCGACGAGTACGGTCGGCACACGTTTGGACAAAGCGCGTTGCTGGCACGACGCCTTGTTGAACGTGGCGTCACGTTCGTGACGGTCAACACTCAACCGTGGGACCATCATGGGACGGCGAATCGACTTCCGACTGAAAAGGGAGCAAAGCAGTTGATCCCTCCCGTTGACCGCGCGATCGCGGCGTTGATTCGCGATCTGGTTGAACGCGGTCTCTTCGAGAAGACGCTCGTTGTCGCCATGGGCGAGTTCGGTCGAACTCCAAAGATGAATGACGCTGGTGGTCGCGATCACTGGGGGCACACATTCAGCGTGATGATGAGCGGCGGCAGGTTCCGCATGGGCCAGACGATTGGCAAGTCCGACGCTCATGGAGCGTACGTGGCCGAGCGACCGCTACACCCGGAAGATGTTGCCGCGACGGTGTATCACCATCTCGGAATCGATGCTCGCCACACCGCAATTCCTGATCGCGCTGGCCGACCTCGCTACCTCGTCGAACATGGCGAGCCAGTTCGGGAACTTCTGTAAACTGAAAGCTTCCAGTGAGAGTCGGACTTCTCGTTCTTTGCGGTACGTTTGCAGGTATCACGATCAGACGCCCGGTCAATGGCTGCAGTTTGACATGGGCGAGCCCTTCGAGTGACCAGCCTGATTCTGGACGGAATGGCCAGCGGTGGTGACTTTCCACGTGGCTACGACGTCCGAGTCAGTGACGATGGCGAATCGTGGAACGAACCGGTCGCCTCCGGGAAGGGAGCCGGTCCGGTGATGTCGATCGGTTTATTGAAGGGTACGGCGAGCCGCTATGTACGCATTATTCAAACTGGCTCGCAGAAGGGAAAATACTGGTCGATTCATGAATTGCAGGTATTTGGCAGGAAACAAACTGACTGAGTATGTATTCCAGGCGGCTTCAGGGGCCGTAATTCACTGCCTTCAGTCCGCATTTGTGTCCTTCGGCAAGGACACCTGAGTTGGCGACATGAGATAGCCAATGAGGTCTCGAATCTGCTTGTCTTTCAAAACGTTGAGCAGATTTTCAGGCATCATGGAGAGGTTGGATTCCCGCATGACATCGATATCGGTGCGTTGTATGGCGACCTGTTCAATTGCTGTTTGAAGAGTGATCGTCTTTTCGTTTTGAGCCAGTACCACTCCGTTAAAGACTCGTCCGTCGTCAAGCAGGACAATCGCCATCTTGAAGTTCTTCGACACCGTCGCGCTGGGGTCGACAATGTTCTCCAGCAGATAGTTCAGATTGATTCGCTGAGCACCCGTAAGATCGGGAGCAATCTTCCTGCCCTCGCCAAACAGTGTGTGGCAGTTAGCGCACGATTGACTGAAGAGCCATCGGCCAGCCGACGTATCTGCTTCAGCCAGCGTTTCCGGAGTCAGCATTCCTCGCAACTCAGCGATGCGTGCGGTTTTTTCTCTGGAGAGCTGTTCCAGTTCCGGCCATAGCCCTCCGACTCGATCTGTAATCGTTGCTTCACCGTAACTCTGCATCTGGCGAAGCTGGAATGCCGAGACCTCGCTTCGTGAAATATTTTTCCTGGCAACCGCGTCGAGCAGCACGCTGGCGAATATCGGTCGCGAAACAAGCGTGTTGATCGCTTCTCGTTTTGCGTCGTTGCGGAAGGCTCCGAAGTTCGAGACCAGAAGCAGTGGTGTTTCCTTGTTTCCGAATGCGGCCAGACCGTTGATCGCGTCTTTGGCCAGATCACGATTGGTGAGCAGATTCTGCAGATACTCGACGATCTTTTCATCACGCGCCAGGACGAGTGCTCGAATCGCTGAGCGTCGTTCTTCCAGTGGTGTATCGCCATTCCTGGCGATCGTTCGCAGTTCGTCCAGCGCGCGACCATCGCCAAACACCAGCGAGAGTTCGCGAACGAGACGTCGATTGTCGGAGTGCGATGACTTATCAAACGTCATGGCGATGGCTCTCCAATTGTCCGGTTGTGGAGCTTTTCTCCAGCCGCGAAGCGCGTCTGTCATCCCGTGAAGGATGTCGTGACGTGCCAGTTCGCTCGCGCTGCCGTCGCCAAGAAGTTCGACAAGCTGAGCGACTGCTTCTGGTTTTCGTTCGATTTCTTCAGTCATTCGTCGCGCGACAAACTCGCGAACCAGTGGCAGCCTGGATGAACGTGCAAATTCGATCGCCTCTGTGGAATTCAACAACAGTGCCGGTTCGATCCCGTACCAGACCATCAGCGGAAAGACTCGGTCACGAGCGAACTCGCCGTGTTTGACCAGGTTCCGGGCAATCGGCCACCGCTGCTCATGGGAAATGCGATTCAGTATCGAAGCCAGGTAAGTGAGGACGAGTCCGGATTTTTCGTTGGACGCCAGCATCGTCAACGCTTCGGCGACCGGTGTGGAGAGTCTTCCGTTTTCTGCCAGAATCCGTACTGCCCAGACGCGGACATTTTCGGAAGGATCGTGCAGGAGATTTCCGAGCAGCGTCACGTCGACACCGCCAGTTGCGTACAGCGACCACACAGCCGAAAGCCGAACTGGAGTTGGTGCTGCTGGTGAGATCGCAGTTGTCGCCAGTTGCTTCCTTGCTCCAGCCAGATCGGCACCGGCTACCACTCTTTCAGCAAGTAGCCGGCGGGCGTGAGACGCGAGCCATGGATGTGTCGAGCATGCGTCCTGAACAAGTTGATCGACACCAGCTGCTGCCAGGCCGGCAATTCGTCTGGTGTCGACGACGGTTCGAGCTGGAACCTCTGGTGAAACCTGGTAAATGCGACCTGACGTGCGATGTACGCCATCGTTCTCGTGGCATTCTCCCACGTCTGACCAGTCAGCAATATAAAGCGTTCCGTTCGGACCGAAGTGGAGTTCGACTCCACGAAACCATGGATCGGCGACATGAATCAAATCGTCGGCGTGCTTCCCGACGTAGGTCGCTCCGTCACGAACGAGTCGGTCGCGATTGATTCGCCGACCGTGCAGATTGATCGTCAGGACAGAACTGTCGTACTCCGTGCTCCAAAGTCCCGGCGGAACTATCACCATGCCGGCGTGAGCGTGTCCACCACCCGCCTGGTCTGTCGTCTTCGAGACGCCGATGTTTCTGATTTCGTGCCACTGTTCTTTGGTGTCCCAGTGGAAGTGGTCAGCAGTCTGCTCGATCGACTGGTAAACGTGAGGATTGAAATGCTCACCGTACATGCGGCGGAAATAAGACCCAGGAATCGCATGCCACAGATGGCCGATGACGGTATTGATGAAGAACAGCTCGCCGTTCTCGTCCCAGTCCATGCCCCATGAATTCGTCGTGCCTTCGCAGACTACTTCAAACGTACGCTTTGTCGGGTGGAACTTCCAGACGCAACAGTTGAGCGAAGTTCGCTGATCCGGCGTCGCTCCCGGCCGACCCACCAGCGACGTCGCCATGATTCCATGTCGACCGTACAGCCAGCCATCCGGCCCCCAACGAAGTCCGTTGACGATGTTGTGTCGAATGGCCTCGTCGTCCCAGCCGTCCAGCATAACGATCGGCTCTCCATCGGGAACGTCGTCGCCATCGCGATCCGGGATGAACAACAGATTCGGTGCATCAAGAACCCAGACACCGCCGTAGCCGAGCTCAACGCTGGTCAATCGTCGGCCCTGGTCCCAGAAGACCGTTCGCTTGTCGAAACTCCCGTCGTGATCAGTGTCTTCAAGAATCACGACGCGATCCCGCATGCGATCATCGAAGTTCCTTGGCCGTTCCGCGTACGTGTAGTTTTCTGCGACCCACAGCCGTCCTCGATCGTCAGTCGCCAGAGCGATTGGTTGATTGATGTCCGGTTCCGCCGCGAACAGAGTTACCCTGAAGCCCTCGGGCAATGTGATGCCTTTTAGTGCGTCGGCAGCGGTGGTGAGCTTCGATTCCGGGTTCTCGGTGTTAATCAGCCTGGGGAAATCGCCGTCCGCAGCTCTCCCTGGCGACTCGCGCAGAGCCTGACTCGACAGTACGCACAGGGTCAGACACGTCAGGAAACGGTGGCGGTGGATCTTTCGAAGCATGGACTACTCGCTGAGGTAAGGATGACTGCTGTCGGGCTGCGGCTTTCACTTCAAGTTGCACGCGGTTGAGCATCACGTGCTTCGTGCTGGAATGAATCACCTCGTTTCCAACCGCGCGTGGTATAGTTGACGAAAGCTGCTGAACCGGCGTCCGAATTCGTGAACAAATCTAGCTGCTTTCGCCGCTCAGTTCATTCAACTGGTCAATATCGTCGATCGGAAAGTCATCGATTTCAATTTCGGCGAACTTGAAGCGGTCCGCCTTGTGAGTTTGCAGCAGAACGCTTTGCGGCGAGTTTCTCTTTCCCTGTCGGGTCGCCAGAAGTCGTCAATCTCGACCTACAGTGTCCTGCTTGTGGAAACCGCATATGTTGACAGCATGTCAGTCCAGAACTAATGTCACCGAAGCTTTAATCCGATCTGCAGAAAAACGCTGCGACGACGATCTTCGGCGATGCTGGTTCGAACCAGCCAGGCTGAATGATGAATGACAATCGCCCGACTGGTAGCGGCTTCGCGAGTTTTGCGTCAACTGGTCGCGGCGAGTTGATAATCGACCGAAGCCATCAAGGATTCCGGGCCGCATCGTCAACTGGTGTGGGATATTTTGCTGTGCGGTGCTTAGCCACGACGGCTTTACCGTGCTCGTCCCGCCCTTCCCATCCCGACGACTCAGCAACGAGACTGAACTATGGTCACACGACGTCAATTTATTTCAGGTTCGCTGGCAGCCGGCATCGCCACTTCGATGTCTTTTGGCAACTCTGTCGCCCAGGCGGACGATTCGTGGGCCGCGAAGATGTTTGAGAAAACAACGCACGACTTTGGCGTTGTTGCTCGCGGGTCGGATTCCAGTTACCGACTCAAGCTCAAGAACATCTATAAAGAGACGGTTCACATTGCTGAGGTCCGGACAACCTGTGGGTGTTCGGCCGGTAAGCCGAGTCAGGAGACATTGCTGAGTCTCGAAGAGGCCTACGTTGAGATTTCGATGGACACACGCAAATTCACGCGGAGGAAGGACTCCAACGTGATCGTCGTGATCGATCAGCCGTCGTATCAGGAAGTGCGGATCCCAATTACAGCGTACATCCGAACAGACGTTGTCATTGATCCGGGTTCTGCTCAGTTCGGGGCTGTTGACCGTGAGCAGAAGAACGAAAGGACCTTGAAGGTCGCCTACGCTGGACGCGATGACTGGCAGATCAAAGAGGTGAAGACGAACAGCGAACTTGTCGTCGCTGTTGTCAAGGAAGGCATCCGGGGAAGCGGAAGAGTCGATTACGAACTCACGGTGACGCTAAGCGACAAGATACCGTTTGGACCATTCCGCCACTGGATCACACTGGTAACCGACGATGCAACGAGCCCCAATGTGCCGCTGCTGGTGGAAGCTGAGGTGACGCCAGATATCGTCGTGAACCCGTCGATCGTGTCTCTTGGGACGATGACGCCGGGTCAGAAGAAAACTGTTCAGGTGGTGCTGCGAGGAAAGAAGCCATTCGAGGTTTCTGCGGTCAATTGTCTGGAAGCGAAGGACGTCTTCCAGGTTCAACTTCCGACGTCAGCCGCAGCCATTCAAGTGATTCCTCTGACGATCAGCGCCCCGGACAAGATGGGGACGTTTGACGAACAGCTCTCCATTACGATTCCGGGGCGTGCGGATCCGGTAACCTTCCGAGCCTATGGAAGGATCGCCGCGGCCATCCCCTGATGGTAGCCTCAATCTGGTAACTGAATCGGTGCTGGTATCTTTACCGGTAACGGCAGCTGGAAACGGGATTTGTGTAAGAGCCCGGCTTCATTTTCCGAAGCCGGGCTTTTTTCGGCTCTGTCGCTTGAGCCTTCTGTCGCCTGAACCTTCCCGCGGTGAAGCATCTCAAAATGTCAGCTCCACGCCGCATCAGCTTTCTGATTACCGAACTCGACCAGGGAGGGGCAGAGCAAGCGCTGGTGCACATCGCTCAGCGGCTGGATCGAACTCGTTGGGCTCCTCGCGTGATATCTCTCAACGATCGAGGACCACTGACCGAGCCGTTAGAGCGGGCAGGGATTCCAGTGACGGCACTCGATGCTGGAAGCGTGCGGAGCCCTGCAGGAATCTGGCGAGCGACCGTGGGACTAACTCGATGCCTCAAAGAGCAACAGCCTGCGGTATTACAGACGTTTCTCTTCCACGCAAATATCACGGGGCGACTGGCCGCGAGACGAGCGGGAGTGCCAGTCGTTGTCTCGGGAATCAGAGTCGCTGAGAAGCGAGGTCGATGGCGACTACGGCTTGACCAATGGACAGACAGCCTTGTTGATCGGCACGTTTGTGTGAGTCGGTCGGTCGCTGAGTTCTCGATTCGAGAGTCTGGACTGAAAGATTCGAAGGTCGTAGTCATCCCGAATGGCGTGGATGTCGAGAGGTTCGCAGCAGCAGAGCCGGCTGACCTGTCCCGTTTTCAGATTCCGTCAGACGCTCGCGTCATACTGACCATCGGACGATTGGATGAGCAGAAGAACCCCTTAGGAACTCTTCGTTGTTTTGCGGCAATCGCGGGCTCACATCAGAACGTCCATTTGCTGTTGGTCGGCCAGGGGCCCCTTGAATCTGAACTCAGGCGGCTTGCCAGCGACCTGCAGTTGGCTTCTCGCGTGCATTTGGCAGGCTGGCAGGAAGACATTCCCCAGATCATGCGAGCGTGCGATTTGTTCGTGCTCGCGTCGAACTGGGAAGGAATGCCCAACGTACTGCTCGAAGCGGCAGCAGCCGGGATTCCGGTGATTTCCACCCGTGTTGAAGGGGCCGAAGAAATCATCACTTGCGACGAATGTGGAGTGTTGGTGGGGATTTCTAATGACGATCAGCTCGCCGCAGCCATGAGCGAGTGCCTGGCAGATCCAGAGTCCGCTATGACTCGGGCAACTCGCCTGCAAGAGTTTATTGGGAAACAGTTTACGTGGGATTCAGTCGTCGATTCTTACTCGCGACTCTATGAGTCGCTGTTGAGCTGAATTTGATTGCTGCGTAATCGTTGCTCAGTCCCGACAAAAATTCTCGAAGTCGCAAGTCTCATTGCGCCAACCACCTGTGGCTATTTGTCGCACCGCTCTCTCGCGACTTTTGAAACAGCCGCTTGACCGCCGGAATTTGCTGATTATCGTGTGGACCGTTGTGGGGCACAATGGGGAGTTGTGGATGAATCGGGAGTGGCGGGTGGCGAATGGCTCTGACTGGAACGTGGCCGAGAACGCTCGACGACAAGGGACGCCTGGCTGTCCCGAAGCGTGTGCGCGAAGATCTTGGTGGCATGGACCTGAAGTCGCTGTTTCTGGCTCCGTGGACGGAGAAGTCGCTTGCGGTTTTCACCCCGAAGAATTTCGAAACACTTGCCCAGCGTTTCTCAGAGAAATCGGCGGGCAAATCAGATGTCCGCAACTACATGCGGCTTTTCTACGCCAAGGCAGAGCAACTGGATGTGGATTCACAGGGCCGCATACGCATTCCCGATCGACTCAAAGCGTTTGCGGAGCTGGATCGCGAAGTCGTATTGCTGGGAGTCAACGATCACCTGGAAGTTTGGGATGCAGCGCGCTGGGACGCGTACGTTGGTCAGTTAAATCCCCAGTTCGACGAGATCGCGGAACATGCTTATGAGTGACTCGAACGAGTTGGACTCGTTTCGTACCCGACACAACAAAGGCAAAGGAGGCTGCCAACTCACCACAGCGAGGCAGCGGATCACGCAAGTCGCTGTTGATGACCAGTGCCGGTCCAATGGAAAGAACCCGAATGGGATCGTCAAGGAAGACGCTGGATGGGCAAATTGCTCGGTTGACAAAGTCACGCAGAGATCGCCGCACCATGGCGTTCGAGGTTTGCCTGTGATGGCACTCGTCGTCGGTGATCGATGCTTGACGTTGTTTCGGAATTTGCATCAGAGAGATTTGTTAAGGATCTTTTCCGCTGCCTGACCGGGCCTTGCGGAGCTGGACACTCGTGGGATCGAGTGCAGTCGGTGTCGCTCCACCTTCGACACCGACTGGCTGACGGTTTCTGAACGGTTGCAAGGATGCACCGGGAAACCGGAAGTTCCGTTCGCTCAGGGAAGAGCGTTACAGAGAAGAGGTGGCGCTCACTCAGACCGCCTTGCAGGGATTCGCGAGGCGGTTTTTTATTTGCCCGACGATGCTGGACATACCAGGATGCCGTGTAAACGAAAAGCCGAGCGAGACTGATGCCACGCTCGGCTTTGAAACTTGATGGAGTTTGAAAGTCTCAATCTGACTTTCTGGATTTACGCCATCGCCAGACGTTCTTCCTTTTCCTTACGGCGTTTCTCGACCACATCTTCCTGAATGTTCCTTGGCGTCGGACTGTATTTCAGGAACTCCATTGAGAACTGGCCTTTTCCCTGCGTCATTGATCGTAGTTCGTTTGCGTAGTCGAACATTTCAGACAGTGGAACTTCACCGAGAATGACTGTTGTGTTGTTCTTCGCGTCGGTCGAATTGATCAAGCCTCGCTTGCTCGACAGATGGCCGCAGATTGATCCCTGGTACTCTTCTGGAGCTTCGATTTCCAGAGACATGATAGGTTCCAGCAGGATCATTCCGCACTTTTTCAGCGTCTCTCGAGCGCAGTTGAAGCCAGCTGTCTTGAACGCCATTTCAGACGAGTCAACATCGTGGTAGCTGCCGTCTTCAAGCACGAATTCAACACCGACAACTTCGCATTCACAAAGCGGGCCTTTATCGATGCTTCTTCGCATGCCCTGATCGACAGCCGGAATGTATTCCTTCGGAATGCGTCCCTGGGTGACCTTGTTGCTGAAGACGTACGATTCTTCCGAACCCTCCGGCAGAGGAACCAGCCGACCCACGATGTGAGCATATTGACCTGAACCACCCGTCTGCTTCTTGTGCTTGAAATTGAATTCAACTTCCTTCGTCGGGCATTCGCGATAGGCGACCTTTGGTTCACCAACGACGGCTTCGACGTTGTATTCTCGCTTCATGCGCTCGATGTAGACCTCAAGGTGCAACTGACCCATGCCAGCGATAATCGTCTGGTTTGTTTCTGGATCACTCGTGACACGGAATGTTGGATCCTCGCGGCGGAATCGTTCCAGAGCTTTGCCGAGTCGGTCTGCCCCTTCTCGTGTGAGCGGCTCGACTGAGAGACGGATCACAGCTTCCGGGACAAAGATATTCTCCAGAGCGACGTTCATTCCATCGCCACAGAAAGTGTCTCCGGAGGCACAGTCGACTCCAACAACCGCGATGATGTCTCCAGGTCCGGCAGTGTCGATTTCTTCACGATCGTCGGCGTGCATTCGAAGTAGCCGACTAAAGCGGACTTTCTTGCCGGTTCTGGCATTCGTGTAGCTATCGCCCTTTTTAATCGTGCCCTGGTAGACTCGGCAGAATGTCAACTGGCCGAACGCTTCCAGGACGGTCTTAAAGGCCATCGTGACAACTGGTTTTTTGTCGTCGGGCACGAGATTGATTGGACTGCCCTTGCCGTTTTCGTCCAGATCATTGAGGTTCTGAGCGAGCACTTCTCGTTCGGGAGGACTTGGCAGGTAACGCACTACAGCGTCGAGCAGTTCCTGGACGCCTCGGTTTCGATAAGCAGTTCCCATCAGAACTGGAGTAATCTCCTGTGAAAGCGTCGCTCGCCGAATGATCTGGTAGAGCTGGTCGGGAGTTGGCTCCTCTTCTTCAAGCAAGGCGACCATCAGGTCGTCATCGAAGAGCGATAGCTGTTCGAGCATATTAGCTCTTGCGATTTCAGCAGCGTCCTGTAGTTCTGCTGGAATTTCTTTTCGAACCGCTTCTTCGCCCTGCTCACCTTCAAAGAAAACGGCCTGCATTTCGACGAGATCAATTGCCCCTTTGTATTCCATCTCTTTGCCGATTGGGTACTGAAGTGGGACCGCTGTCACCCCCAGCTTGGTTCCAATCTGCTTGATGACGTTGTCGGGGTCGGCTCCGGTGCGGTCCATCTTGTTGATAAACGCGATTCGCGGAATGCCATACCGCTTCATCTGGCGATCGACGGTCAGCGACTGACTTTGAACTCCGCCAACAGCGCACAGGACGAGGATGGCTCCGTCGAGAACTCGCAGAGATCGTTCAACTTCTACGGTAAAGTCGACGTGGCCTGGAGTATCAATCACGTTGATCGGGTGACCGTCCCATTCCACGCGGGTGCAGGCGGACTGAATCGTGATTCCACGCTCACGTTCCAGATCCATGAAGTCCATGGTGGCTCCGCCGTCGTTGCCTTTCACTTCGCGGGTTTTATGAATTCGCCCCGAGTAGAAAAGAATACGCTCGGTGAGAGTCGTCTTTCCCGAGTCGATGTGGGCTGAAATACCGATGTTGCGGAGTGCGCTGAGGTCTTGCATGGTTCAACTACAGAATTGCAGGCGGGGCAATCCGCCGGAATGGTTCGTTCGAAGCACGTTGCCGATTACTTTGTGCTGCCGAACATTGCTCATTGTGAGCAACTGTCTGACTTAATCGCTTTCCGACCATCAAAAAGCGATGTCGAGTCAGCCGCACTGCGACTGATTCGTAACTGCGGGAATTCTTCGGTTGAAGACCTCTCGCGATCCGACCCGTTCGAAATTGTTCTGTCAGACAGAATGCCGAATCAGGCCAGCCGTTTCGAAATCCATTTCACGACAGCTGTGTCGTCGTGGAAAAGGTTCCGGGAAATGAAGGACTTGGACAAAACGAGCCAGGAAATGCTCTGTGGAGGGTGACGCAGACCAGTCCGATGGCTACGTTTTAGTCAGCTCTCAGTTGCAGGCTCGAGGCTCAGGCGGGTCGCGATCGGTTTTTTTTTGCAGAGTTCTAAGAGCTATCGGCATTTTGCCGTCAGCAGTCTGAGAATCCTGATGATGAATCACCGGATCACGGGCGAGGCATAGTATCGATGGCGCAAACGGATCGGAACAGGAAAACGAGAGAATATTGGATCAAATTGTCGGTTTGAGCCCTGCCTGTTGAATTATTTGAACCGTAGTCGTGGACGTTCAGTAGTAGGGGCATCTCCAATTGGTCGCGACCCCATGACAGTGAACCGGAACCATTGTTCGGTCTGTAACATGTTTTCAGTACATGTGTTATGTGTATGTTGTGTAAGTTCGAGGCCTTTGTCTGCAGCCGATGGCGAAACTCACGTTGACCTGTTTCGGGAATTTCGGCGAAACTGGCTACCCACCTCAGATTTCCTCAAGTTTCCCCGTCGCAGTTCTGCGAGTCTCTGAATTCCGAACATTCTGTTCGGGATCGATTCGCGAAACCTGGCCTGATTCTTTGGTCCTGGTTTACTGCAGATCACATCTCTCTGCCTTAGAGCAAGGACGCTCGACCATGCTGTCAGTTCTCGTCCTGACGTCGATGTTTGCGATTCAGCCCGCTGTCGGAGATGTCGCAATCAACGAGCTACAATCGGTTTCGTTTGTAGCTCCCGAACACGTTTTCTCGCAGCCGTTCTCCGCGATGGAGCTTGACTCTCCGTTTCTGGATGCTGCGGACCGGACTGTGATTCGAGGTCAGGCTCCGGGAGTGGTTTATGACGAGGAGCCCGTTCAGGCGAATCTCGGAAACCAGCAATACCTGAACGAACCGTCGGCCATGCAGGCCAGCCAGTGGAATCCAATGGCTCCCATTTGGCCGGGTAATCCGATGATGTCTCCTAACGGAGTCCACGGGGGCCAGGCACCTTTCGCGAGTGTACAGGGAATTAATGGAGCTCAGCCGTTTCGCTACGGATGGACTCGCAAACTGGATGTTGGATTTCTTCCAGAAGAGAGCACTAACAGTGCCGGAGGGGGTTCGACTGGCTTCGAAGTCTTCGAAGTGAATACCGAATTTCGCTACACCGCACCGCTCCCAACGCAATGGGTCATGTCTTTCGCGCCGCAATTCAATCTCCGCACGTGGGACGGTCCGACGACACCAGACCTGCCCGGTGACGTCTATCGCTTTGGGGCCGATTTGCAGCTGACTTCACCGACAGTTGGTCCATTCACTGCCGAATTCGCATTCAACCCGTCACTGAATACAGATTTCGACCAGAGTCCAGGTTCGGATGCCTGGAACTGGGACGGTCACGGAGCGTTGCTTGTACGTGCGAGTCCCCAGGTGCTCACAGTCCTTGGAGCGATGTACTGGGATCGTGTGGACGACCAGGTTCTCCCATACGCAGGGATTGTCTACACGCCGAATGATTACCTCGAAATCCGCGCGCTGTTTCCACGGTCCGATGTCAGTTTGTTTCTCGGAACTCCCTGGGGTATCCCGCAGTGGCTTTACGTTGCTGGAGAGTACCACGTTGAGGCGTACGAAATTGGCAATCTGGCCACGTCGACGAGTCGCAAGATTCAACTTAAGGACTGGCGAATTATGGCTGGAATCCGTAGCGATGCCTGCGGAGTTCAGAGCTTTCTCGAAGGCGGCTGGGTGTTCGATCGTTCCGTCAAATTCAGCAGTGGCGGTGGAGATTTTGATATCTCAACTGGTTTCATCGCGCGCTTCGGCATCAAATTCTGAGTTGAAACGTCGTTGCCACTTATTTGTTCTCTGCATCCGAACTGGAGATCGGCTTGTCTGACTGCTCAGGACGAGTGATGTTGGCTTTGCCGCGAAGCTCGGTGATCAATCCAGCTTGAAGTTTTGTCGAAAGTTCGTGAAAGATCTCTCGCCGAGCGTCTTCCAGACTCAGGTCTCCGGGGACGATTTCGATGACAGCCAGAATGTGAACTCCGAAGGGAGTTTCGAAAGGCTGACTGACGTCTCCGGGTTTCAGTTGGAACGCGACTTTCGTCAGGTCGTGAGGCATGCGACCGCGATACGCGAACTGACCGAGGTTTCCGCCGTCCTTGCCGCTGGGACTGTCGGAGTGTTCGCGGGCTGCGTCAGAGAATGTCGCCTTGCCCGTCAGGATCGACTCCCGAATGACAGCGAGTTCCTGTTTCGCCGCCGAAGCGTCAGGCGATTTAGCGTCACCAGGCAGTCGTTTAACGATGTGAGCCGCTCGGACTTCTGAGCCGTCGAATTCTGCACGGTGGCGATCCCAGTATTCTGCGATTGATTTGTCGGTAATCACCAGGCGAGCGTGCTCCAGCCAGGCCAGCGGCAACGCGACCTCCTCTTGAAAGGTCACGCGCGTGTAGCCCAGGGTTTTCAGCGTTTCATCGAAGGGCAGGCCTTCCTGAGTGATGAGCTTTTCTGCTCGAGCGACTCGTTCATCGACGATCGATTTCGGTGCGCTGATCTTGCGACTGCGAAGAAACTCTTTCAGGAGATTGCGGTCGATGAGTTCTTCGATGTAGCGATCTCGAACGACGGGTCGCAGTTCCTGACGCACGTCGCGTGACAGGTAGAGAAATTCAAGGTCGCTCTCTGTGATGTCGGTCCCGTTGACGACGGCAAGAGTCGGGGCTGTTTCGTCCGCGTGGACTTCCGAGTCAGGGAACAGGAAGTCTTCAATTGGGCCAACTACTACGAGAAACGCCAGAATCGTCACGGTCAGGCAATTTGTCAGACTTCGGTTGGTTTTGAGATTGCAATTCACGGTTTGACTCCCTTCCTCGGGGCGGACGCCAGATCATCATGCTGAATCTCCGATGCAACCTGGCGTTCGGTGTTTCTCAGCTCGTCGTCACATCCTCACGACGCGAGCGTGTGCTTTGTCAAGGCCTTAGACGTACTCGCGTTTCGGCGGCGGTTGCCAGTCGTCTTCCTCAGCGTCCTGCGGGTCAACCAGTTTCAGCAGTTCACGAGTCAGCTCCGGCAGGCCCTTTCCGGTTACGGCAGAGATTCTCATGACCGGCCTGCCAAGTTCCTGGCTAAGCTGCTCGACTATCGAATCAGCATCAGGAAGTTCGCATTTGGTGACGACGGGGATCTCCGGGCGGTTCAACAGCGAGGCGTCGTATAGACGCAGTTCTTCCCGGATGTTGCGGTAATTCTCGATCGGATTAGAACCGTCCATCGGAGTCGGCTCGATTAAATGAACGAACACGCGAGTTCGCTCGACATGTCGCAGGAACTCGTGTCCCAGACCCACGCCGTCATGTGCTCCTTCGATCAGACCAGGAATGTCGGCCATCACGAACTGCTGGCCGTACCCGACGCGGACCATTCCCAGATTGGGATACTTGGTTGTAAACGGGTAGTTGGCGATTTCGGGGGTTGCACGAGTCATTCTGCTCAGCAGAGTTGATTTGCCGGCATTCGGTTTTCCGACGAGGCCGACGTCAGCGATCAGCTTCAGATCAAGCCGGATCGAGCGTTGCTCACCCGGTTGCCCTTTTTCGAATTCGCGCGGGGCGCGGTTGACCGAAGTGGCAAAGTGTTTGTTGCCTCGTCCGCCGTGCCCCCCCTTGGCGACAGTAACCGACTCTCCATCGCGGTCCAGGTCTCGCAGAAGGTTGCCACGCTTGCCGTCGTAAATCAGTGTCCCCACGGGAACTTGAATGATTGAGTCTTTCCCTCGCTTGCCGGTTCTCAGTTGTCCCTGACCATGGTTACCTCGTTCAGCATTCCAGTGCTTATGTCCCAGCAGATGAGCCAGGTTGGTCAGGTCTTTCACTGCCTGAACGATGACGTTGCCGCCGTAAGCTCCGTCTCCGCCGTCCGGTCCGCCGCGCGGAACGTGTGCTTCCCGACGAAAACTAAGGCAACCATTGCCACCGTCTCCGCCTTTGCAGTGCAGTTCGATCTGGTCAATAAACATCGTCGAGTTTCCACAGAAGGTTCGTGATGAACCGGCAGGATACCGGAGCGACTGTGTAATTCGTAGGGTCCATTACTTTGCGCGCGGGTGATTTCAGATCCCCCGGTTGCGGTCTTCGGCTGCGACATTCCGAGTGAGCAATGGCAGTCTCGTGACCAGGCGTCGCACGACAATAATGATGGCAATCACATATCCAACCCCGGCGATAAGCAGCGGGTAGAGCAGTTGGGGGTAGGCGATCAGGAGGCTTTCTGCGAGCAGGGACTGAGCGAAACACAGTGGTGCCATGCCGACCATGGTCGCCAGCATGACTTTCCAGATCGGAATTCTGGTAAAGCCTGCCGCGTACGATACGAGGTCCGACGACGTCAGGGGGTTGACTCTAAGCAGAAAGATCAGCCACCCCCCGCGACGATCGATTTCCGTCTGAACTTTGTTCAGAGCCTCGTCCGAACACAGACGAGTCAGCCAGCTTGCCCCGATCGTTTTCGTGATCGAGCACGCAATTCCGGCGCCCAGCACGTTGCCAATCAGTGCCAGCAGTCCGCCGAGGAAGCCGCCAAAGACCACACCGCCGGGAGCGTAAAGCATGAGCCCCGGAAGCGGAGCGACGACGACTTCGACTGTCACGAAGGCCACATAAACGATCGGCGCAAGAGTCCCCCAGGACTCAAAGTACGTTTGCAGGTGCTGGACCTTCCAGGCAGCTGTCTGGTTCTGCCGCAGAAGGTTGAAGACGATGCCTTCACTACGCCATGACTGGAGCACGACGACAAGAGCGATCGTCAGCAGTCCGCAGAGCAGTAGCGTGAGTACCCCTCGGTTTCTTTGACGGGTAGCCGGTGTCGCGGTCTCGTTTTCAGACATGCTCAGAGATTATCGCATTGGCGACGACGGTCCCAGAGATCGGGCGAGCGAGCCTGACGGCCAGAATTCAGTCCTCGAATGTCGTCTGTAGTTGCCGAAACATTCGACCGGGATAAAGTGTCGACTCGACGTTGGCCGGTTCCTGTCTCGCGGCATATCCACGGAGATGTCAGCATGTCTGACGATGATCGGTTTGAGGTTGCGACACAGGACGGTGTTACCATCGTTCGCCTGGGCGAGAGCTTTGACAGTCTTTACGAAAGCGAATTGCCGAAACTTGCAGGGATTCTGGAACTTGCCGACACGGTGACGCCATCGCTGATGGTGATTGACCTGTCCAGCACGAAGTACTTCGGCTCCGCATTCATCGGCTTTCTAATCACCGTCGCCAATCATCTGAAAGAGCGTGGCAATGGCCGACTGTGCCTGAGCAATCTCGTTCCCTTCGCTCGGATGGCCATTGAGCAAACCAAAGTCGACCAGTTGATCGGCATTTTCGAGGACGTCGACGAGGCCGTTTCGGCGCTGAACCCATGATCCTCGCTACCTGTGCCTGACGATCGGCTTTGGCCTGCTCAGGTCGACTTTCACCGTAACAGCCGGCCCTGACCCTGCTTCTACAAGCAGTTACGAGCTGGCGACTGCGGCGATCAGCATGGCCGCTGCCGCGATTGCCATGCCGGCTACCAGAACAATCCTGGCAATTGAGTACGGGGCAGAACCGGTAACGCGTGTCGCGTCCTGGCCGCAGATCACCATCCGGTAGAGGCTTCCTTTGTAGCGGTAGGCAAGTACCCAGGCCGGAAGTGAAACTCGTCTGGTGATCAGTTTTCGCAGGACCACCGACACTCGCACCTTGCGGAACCGACTTCCCGGAACGTGCTGCGCCTCGACTCGGTCGGCAGCCAGTTCCTGAATAGCGTTGATGATTTGCTGGCGAGCCTGAGACCGCTGCAGATCGAATTGCTCAATCGAGGCGTTGTTCGCTCCTTCTGGTTCGTCGCGAATTGTCGACAGATCACAGCCGGGGCCGATTGCGGAAGCTTCGGCGCCCGAGAGACCACGCGAAGCGGACACCAGCATGTCATCGAACGTCATGTCGACCTGCCCCGCATATGGAGCCCAGGCCGAACGTCTCGAACTCTGATTGGAATCCGCTGTCCAGCTGACGAACGATTCAGCATCGAACACCCAGCCGACCCACCACAACGGTTTGAGCTGTTCCAGTCGGGCAGCGGTTTTCAGGTCGGACGGGCGGAACCAGCCGAGCGAACCCAGCCAGTGCCGCATGGCTCGTCGGGCTTCGTCCTGATCGATAGTGAAGGGCAGATAGCCTCCCGTTTGCTCCTGCGGATCTTCAAGTGTTTCCACTTCCATCACCGAATCGCAGAAGCTGCAGGATGGGGCCTGATGTTCAATGTCGTAGGCTGTCGCCGCTCCGCAACCCTGGCAGCGCATGACCTGAATGGTCAGCAATTCATTCACTTGCCGATCTGCGGGCGAGACCTGCCCGCAGATCGAGCAGCGCAGGTCGCCTTGCTCCAGCGGGGTTTCACAGCGGTTACAGTTCTGAATTGCTGAGTTCACGGCAAGCCTTAATGCTGAGATGCGAACAGGGCGACGACACCGCCGACCACGGCCAGCCCGATAACGACAGCGATCGTCACCTTGATGGCGGAAATCGGTACCTTGCCACCAACTCGCCCGGTTTGACCGTTGACCAGGATCTGGACTGGCGGTTGATCTTCTGCATACCGAATGGCGAACGACCAGACGGGCAGTAGCACAAGGTCGATCACCTCTCGTGAGAGATGCGTTTGAAACTGCAGGTCGCGATGCGAGTCTCCCGGCATGAAATCGTGAAGCATCCTGCCGACCTTCTCGACCGACTCGTCATGAGACAGATGAAAGCAATCATCCTTCGATCTTGAGGGATCCTCAGCAATCCAACCCGAAAGGAACGCTGGTGAGTATCGCCGCAATGCTCGCAGATCGAATGGCTCGATGGCCTCCAGCGCCGCATTGGTGACGCCCGCCGAAGCAGTCACGACGACGTCGACGATGTACGTTGAGTGGTGGCCGGCCAGAGACCGGTACTCTGTCTTTGTGACGGTACGCGTTCGAGTGACCGTGTTGCCTTTGGAATCCCTCGTCGTGTACGTCTCGGTTTCGGTGTAGTCCTCGCCGATGTTCGCGGAGTATTCCGAATCGGCGACAGCACCGTAGAGGTAAGCAGGCAGGTAGACTCCGCGAGTCAGCTCCGGGGCAGCCTGCTTGAAGTCGGACCGGGCGAAGAGACTGGTGTTGCTGATCCAGTTTCGGACAGACTCAGCAGCACGCTCCTGACCAATGACAAATCCGACCACAAACGACGGGGCAGGGCGGTTGGGTGAAGGCGGTCGCTCGATGACCGACGGCGAGGCACAGTAAGGACAAACAGTGGTCCGAAGATGCGGCTCCAGCAGCAGCGTCGACCCGCAGGCCTGGCACGAGATCTCCAGCTGTTCCGCCACTTTCGAAGGGGCTGTTTCTGTCATCAGAGATTCCAATTTCGCGGCTGGTGTCAGTGCCGGATGCTGGGAACAGTGATCGCGATACTTTCGAATTCTGGGCGGGCAACGTCCCAGAGACTCGAAGGCTCACCAATTCTTCAGTTCATTGGGAATTGCGTCACTGCGCAACTTTGCGCGTTCGAGGCCGACGAAAGCTCGTCTTCACCGATACTCGGGACGGCCCTAGACTATCGCTCCCACCGGGCTGGTGCTGGCCCAGTTCCCTTTCGACTGCTCCCTCTGAGACTCTTTGGAGTCGCCTCATGCTTCACCCTCGCACATTTTCAATGGTTTTTGCTGGTTTGGTCCTGTTCTCAGCGACCGGGTGCGACAGTTTGCTGCACAATCTGAAACCACATCGATTATGGCATTTGAATCGGCACTCACCGCCGATGGCATCCGGTAGCTCGCCCTACTATTCCGTCCCCGACCCGCCAATCGAGCAGACTGTTTCTCAGAAACTCCTGGAACCCGACTGGCACGAGCCGCAACTGGCCTCGGCCTCATTCTGACGGGTCGCGCACTGGTTGTTGCCTGGCGTCGCTGAAGTTGCCTGGCGTCGCTGAAGTGGTCGAGAACGTTTCGCACCAATCGTTACGCGATGAGAGCGTCGACGACATTACCGTGGACGTCGGTCAGGCGAAAATCGCGACCGGCATAGCGATACGTCAACTTTGTATGGTCCATGCCGAGTAGATGCAGCATCGTGGCGTGCAGGTCGTGAACTGGAACGAGGTTCTCGACCGCTCGAAATCCGAATTCGTCTGTTGCTCCGTAAGCCTGTCCGCCCTTGACGCCGCCTCCGGCCAGCCAGCAGGTGAAGCCGTAATGATTGTGGTCGCGACCGTTGAGTCCCGGCTTCTCGGCAACCGGCGTCCGCCCGAATTCGCCGCCCCATTGGACGAGCGTTGAGTTCAGCATGCCTCGCTGTTTCAAGTCGCCAAGGAACGCGGCGATCGGCTGGTCCCATTCGCCTCCCAGGCTGCGATGGTTTTTTTCCAGGTCGCTGTGATTGTCCCACGGCTGGCCGCCGCCGCTCCAGACCTGAATAAATCGAACTCCGCGTTCGAGGAGTCGCCGAGTAATCAACAATTGCCGCCCGTGGGTGCCGTTGCCGTAGGCCTCCTGAATGTGCTTCGGTTCTCGGCTGATGTCGAATGCCTCGCCAGCTTCCGACTGCATTCGAAACGCCAGTTCGAACGATTCGATCCGGGATTCAAGTTGCGGATCCTGCTGCCGCTCTCGTGCGTGTTTCGCGTTCAACAACTGAGTGAGATCAAGTTGCCGACGCTGTTCGGCGAGCGGCAATCGGCTGTTCCGGATGTTCTCGATCAGCTTTTCGACATCTGTGTTCTTCGTGTTCAGGTAGGTTCCCTGGCACGCTCCCGGCAGGAACGCCGACCGCCAGTTTCTTGTGGCTACGATCGGGTAGCCGCCTGGGCACATCGCCAGGAACGCTGGCAGGTTGCGGTTCTCCGTTCCGAGTCCGTACGTGACCCACGCTCCGAAACTTGGGCGAGGCAGTCTGCCGTCGCCACAATTCATCAGCATGAGCGACGGTTCATGGTTTGGCACTTCCGCGTGCATCGAACGAATGATCGCCATGTCGTCGATGTGGCGAGCGGTTCTGTCAAACAGCTCGCTCACCCACAATCCGGACTCGCCACGTTGACGAAATCGGAATGGCGATTTCATCAGTCCTCCGGTCAGACGCTCGGTGCGAAGATTACCGGACGGAACAGGTTGGCCGTGATACTTCTTAAGCTGCGGCTTGTAATCGAACGTGTCGACCTGAGACGGTCCTCCGTTCATGAAGAGGTGGACGACGCGTGTCGCCTTCGGTTCGAAGTGCGGCGGCTTCGGCGCCAGCGGGCTCACGTCTGACGGCGTCGTTGCGGAGGCTGGCTCTGCCTGCAGCAGCCCCGCGAGGCCAAGCAGCCCGAATCCTGTCCCTGATCGGCTCAGCAGTTCACGTCGGGAAGTGATCGGGTCGCCGCCTGGAAATTGCGAATTCATGTGAGTCAATTCTGCAAATGACAATCAACGGTAAACGACTGAACGGCAGCGGCTCAATCAGCGAAGACAAATTCATTGGTCATCAGCAGGGCGTGAACATAGTCGGTCCAGACGTCTGAACCCGCGCCGACAAAGTCCCGCTGAGCATCCCACTCCGTGATCGCCGCTTCTGCGGAACTGTTGACTGCGTTAACGAGACGAATCGAGATGAACCACTCATGCTCGTCATGCGTGATGTGGCCTTGCCAGTCGGCGACAAAGTCGATCGTGTCTCCGGGTTCGACTTTGAGGCTGGCGACGTTGAGTTCGGCCTCGCTTTGATCGACCTTTGCCTCTCCCACAATACCCGACCGTGAGCAGACGACTCTCCCTCGGACCCCGTTACCGGGTTCCGGATGGTGTTTCATGCGGGATGTGATTTCGATGGTTCCGCTCACTGGCGACGTCCAACGGCGAATCGCGCAGCGGTCGTCCGACGATGCCGGGTGACCACCGTTCTTATCGTGAAACACCCAACCGAGTTTCACGTCCGGCAGGTTCGGTCCGGCCTGCCAGCGCGTACCGGTCCAGTGAGTCAGCTTCTCAAACGCGTCGACGCGTCCCGTCTGTTCGTCGAGTCCGCCGCAACCGTAGCTCCACGTCTTCGACGTTGCCGCAGACTTACGTTCTGACCGGTCGAGGAACTCATCAGCGAGCAGCAGTTCATCCTCCGTCGCGTGTCGCGAAAACAGCGTCCGATGAATTCTGTCGACACGCTCACGGGAAGTTTTCAACGCAGCCACTTCAGGGCGATGTAACACTCGGCGAGCGCACTCCGCCACGAAAGAATTGTTCAGAAAATAGAGTGCCTGTGGAGCAATCGTTGTTGTCTCACGACCTGGACTTGTGGCCGCCGGTTCCGGGAAATCGAAGGCTCGCATCAGCCCAGGCAGATCCATCCGATCAATGAACCCATAGACGGTTCTGCGGGGAACGAAACTGCTGAGGACGCTGCTCGGCGGGCCGCCA
>JAQBWV010000364.1 GCA_027624335.1 Planctomycetota bacterium | reverse complement strand
CTTCGCGAACGCTTACCGGGGTGTCTACTACTTCGGAGCACGCATTGACGAAGAACTTGAGGCTTCACGCGACCGGGTCCGGCAGCTGCTCAACGCCGAATCAAGCAGCGAGATCGCGTTTACGTCGGGCACGACGATGTCCATCAACATTGTCGCACGAGCCTGGGGCGCTAAGTTTCTGCAGCCCGGCGATGAAGTCCTCATCACCGACATGGAGCATCACGCTAACATCGTCCCGTGGCAGATGATCTGTCAGGAGCGGGGAGCCACCCTCCGATGGCTGCCGCTCACCGACGACCTGCGACTCGACCTGTCTCAACTCGACGAGTACCTGACTGAAAAGACAAGACTCGTCGCCGTCGCCAGCATGTCCAACGTCCTGGGTACGATCAATCCGATTCACGAGATCGCCAGAAGGGCTCACGCCGTCGGCGCGAAGATTCTCGTCGACGCCGCTCAATCAATGCCGCACGGTCCGATCGATGTTCGTGCGGCTGACAGCGGCGAAATCGACTTCCTGGCATTCTCCGGCCACAAGATTTTTGGCCCGACGGGAATCGGAGTTCTTTACGGACGCGAAGAACTGCTGCGGGAAATGGATCCGTTCCTGGGCGGCGGCCACATGATCAGCCGGGTCTTCAAAGACCACTCTGAGTGGGCTGACCCGCCAGCGAAATTCGAAGCCGGCACCATCCCGATCGTGCAGGCCATCGCTCTGGGCACAGCGATCGACTATGTCGAAAACCTCGGCTTCGACAAAATTCACGCGTACGAAGCCGCCCTGCTCCGCTACGTTCACGAGAGCCTCGAATCGATCCCTGGCCTGAAGATTCTCGGTCCCGGATGTGAATTCAAAGGCCCGATCTGCAGCCTCACCATTGATGGAGTGTCGACAGAAGACCTGGCCAATCTCCTGGACATCAAAGGCGTTTTCGTGCGACACGGTCACCACTGCACGATGCCGCTGCACGACAAACTCGGCATCACATCTTCAGTCCGCGCAAGCTTTGCGATGTACAACACCCGCGAAGAAGTCGACCGACTGATCGAAGCTATTCACTTCGCGCTGGAGCGGCTCTCGTAGACGGGTGCGTCGCTCGCCCGGGACTACCGCCCTTCAGCCGCCCACTTCTTCATCAACGCGATATTTTCTTTAATGACCTTCAGGTGGTCAGGATCGTTTTTACGTTTCATCGAGTTGACGTAGACGGCCATGTCGCTGTCGAACATCGCGGCAGTTTCGGGCTGCTGTCCCTTGTCGTCGGTTTTGGCCATCCAGATGTCGAGCCAGCCACGCATCTCCTTCAGTCGACCGGCAAACGCTGGATCGTTTGCCAGGTTGCTGATTTCGTGGGGGTCGTTCTGCACGTCATAGAGTTCTTCCGGCGGTCGAACGTCGCGGAACAACAACTCCTGAACTTCGTTTAACGTGCCGGCTCGATGGGACTCTCGCAGAGCGATCAGAATCGCCTTCGCGTCTTTGTAGGCACACGGCTGAAGATACGGTCGATTCGGTAGAAAGTTGCGTATGTATTTGAATTCTGTCGTCCGCACGGACCGCATGTGATCGACGGTTTCGTCGCATCGATCTCTCGCCGCGAATACGGCTTCGCGACGAGAGTAATTCTCTCCCAGAATGTCCTGAGCCTGCATGTATTTCGGAATGGTGATCCCGGCCGCCGCCAGTGAAAGAGCAGCAATGTCAATGTGTTCGACGACGTCGCCACGAACTGTCCCCGCTTTGATTCCCGGTCCGGCAATAACCAGCGGTACGTGCAAACCTTCGTCATACATGAACTGCTTGCCGCGACCATGACTGATTCCGTGGTCGGTCATGAACAGCACGATTGTGTTCTCCAGCACGCCCTCCTTCTTAAGTCGAGCCAGAACTTCACCGACCATCGCGTCAGTCATGCGAACTGAATCCAGATAAGCCGCCCAGTCGCGGACGATGTCAGGATGATTCGGGTAGTAAGGCGGCAGCGTGACGGCATCATTGCTGGTGCGACTGCCGAGCTTCTTCTCGGCGGCAGCGGCGATCTTTTCCCAACCGCCCTTGTCTTTGCCGCGAAGCTTGCCACCCTGCGTTTGTATCTGGGCAAAGAACGGCTGATCTTTCTTTCGTTTCGCCCAGTCATATCCGTCGTAGACGGATGCGTCCCACTCGAAGTTGTAGTCAGTCTTGCCGAGCTTCCCGTTCATCGGCCAGCCGCTGATCGACGTGTAGTATCCCGCTTCCTGAAAGAGCTTCGGAACCAGCTGAATGCCAACCGGCAACTGAATCTTCAGATCACCTCGTCCGCTGCGATGGTGATGTGCCCCGATACTGGTCTGATACATCCCCGTGATAAACGCCGAGCGGCACGTCGAGCACACCGGTGCCGTCACATAGGCATTCGTAAACTTCACACCACTGGCCGCCAGCTGATCGACGTTCGGCGTTTCAATCGCGGTTTCTCCATAGCAGGAGAAATTCGCCGACATATCGTCGGGAATGATCCACACAACATTCGGACGACGTGATTCGCTCTGCTTTTCGGCCTGTGTCGAACCGACACAGTACAGAAGCCCGCAAAGGAAAAGGCCAATGAGTAATCGTGATTTCGTCGAGCGCATTTCAGTCCCTCAGGTTGGCAAGTCGCCGTTAGTCCAACGCCGATCGAGAACAGGTAGTCAGAAATAATCAGAGGACGCGTCGTCGGGCACTTTGCTCACAAAAGAGGAAGCATTCTTATTGAATACATCACTGAACGACCGAAGTGGTCGCTTCGATTTCTCTGACATGATAATCGCCTGAATGGATTCATCGTAAGACATCCGGAGCCCACGCGTCATGGGCTGCCGCACGACTTCTCATTGCTACATGACTTCGGTTGAATTCCTGCCTATGATGAATTCCGAAGTCTGCTGGCGAAACACGGAACGACACCGGTACGACTTTTTCGGATAAAGAGCAGGCACGTGAACGATTCCTGCCTCCACTGCGGCCACATCTAACGAGGGCGAGCTATGTGCAACAGATCTGTGACAACCACCAGGCGTGGATTCACGCTGATTGAACTGCTGGTCGTGATCGCCATCATTGCGATCCTGGTAGCGCTGTTGTTGCCTGCCGTCCAGCAGGCACGCGAGGCCGCTCGCCGGTCGCAGTGCAGGAACAATCTCAAGCAGATCGGGCTTGCTCTTGCCAACTACGAGCAAACACACCGGATCTTCCCACCAGGCAGACTCGGCTGCGATGGGATCACCACCGGACCATGCAATGGCAACCCAGGCTACACACGAGTGGGCATGAGCGCACTCGTCATGCTGCTGCCCGAGCTGGAAGCATCGAATCTGCACACGAAGTTTGACATGGATGACTTCGTCTGGGGCCCCTCGGCAACGTGGCCCGCAGCCAATAAAGAGGCCGTCGAGACTCGACCGGCATTCTTCCTGTGTCCGTCAGACACGAGCGATCCATTCATTTCGACTCTGGGTCTGCAGGCTGCGACTGCAAGTTATGCGCTTGTTCACGGGACGCTTGGGCCCAGCAACGGAATCAGCACGACGGTGAAAATCTATAACACCGGGCCGTTCAATTATAAGACTCCCTACCTCGCACGTGACATCACCGATGGACTGACCAACACGATTTTCGTGGGCGAGGTAGTCGATACTCACACGGGCGAGTCAATGAATATCTGGACTCAAGCGTCGCGGCATCTCAGTTGTCTCCGCACTGCCGAGAATCCGATCAACACACCACCTGGTACAGGGATCACAACATCGCCCTATGGTGTCGCGTTGAATGGAGCGTTTGCCAGCCAGCACGTTGGCGGAGCTCACTTCGTCTTTGGCGACGGTCACGTCTCGCTGCTGAGCGAAAATCTCTCCCTGACGATTTATAAGGCTCTCGCTACTCGAGAGGGCGAAGAAACTGTGAACGACTATTGATCGATAACATCCGACAGTCCATGTTGAGCCTTCTCATTTTGAATCTTTACCTGGTTGACCCGTCCATTCACCTACTATTTCTGCATTGTCCTGTCATGCGACAAAACACGCTGCTACTGATGCTTGGGATTGCGATGACTGGTGCAGGTTGCACTGATGGTCGCCCAGAGCGGATTCCCGTTTCAGGTCAGGTATTGATCGACGGACAGCCTCTCGAACATGGTTTTGTCCAGGTGATTCCGGCCAATGATCGAGCGGCGACGGGAAAGCTTGGTCCGAATGGTCGTTTTCAGTTAACGACATTTGAAGCGAATGATGGCTGTGTTCCGGGCACACATCCTGTGGCCGTGATCGCGAACGAGTCGATCGATGCACGGTCACAGCGCTGGCATGCTCCGAAATCCTACATGAACCCGGACGTATCGCAGCTTGTGGTGGATGTAAAAGAAGCGACTGATTCGCTGAAGATCGAACTCACCTGGGACGGTGAGAAATCATTTGTGGAACGATTCGACGCGGAATAGCAGTCCGTCAAAACACTTCCACCGCCGACGGCGTCATTCTGAATTCCCGGCGTGGCTGGTTTGCCACAACCAGATTGCAACGGGAGACCGCCGCGAATGATGCGCGCACGTCGCGCGTATCTCTCTCTGTAAGACTCAAAAGACCGCCATTGGCGGCTATCGCCGCTCTGGCCTTACATCTCTGCCGAGCCTTCCCGCAGTCGGTCCCTGATGATCACCTGCATGAGAGGATGCACGCCAAGCGGTGGACAGAGCTCGAATCGTACGGCTGAAAATTCGTCGGCGGCCTCATTGCGAAACCGCTTCAGATCGCGAGTCACGTGCGAGCCTGCACTGAGAAAGTACGGCACCATCAGCACTCGATCTGCTCCGGCCTCGACGCATTGCCTGGCTCCCGCTGGGATAGACGGTTCGGCAAGTTCAAGATAACTCGGCACGACGATCGGATACTCGCCCTCATCGCGAAGCAGGTCTGCGATGATAACCAGATCGTAATTTGCGTCCGCGCGGCGACTTCCATGAGCAATCAGCAGGACAGCCGTCGTCATTCGAAACACTCACTTCTTCCGGAGATCAGGAGTCGTCTGACCTACACGAAGCAGCCAGCTGCGTCGTCGTCGTCAAGGTCCATTGAATCCAGTGGGCGGCGGGGCTTTCCGATGTGTGGTGTTGGGACTTT
>JAQBWV010000363.1 GCA_027624335.1 Planctomycetota bacterium | reverse complement strand
TGTCCCAGCCGAGCAGCAGGTCGCCGGTGTTGGCGTCGATGCTGCCCAGGTAGCCCTGCATCGATGAGTACTCCAGTTCGTGCATCATCGTGTGGCCGGCCAGCGTGGCGTGGTTGGTTTCGATGTTCAGCTTCACGACGTCTTCCAGGCCGTACGAACGGATGAAGTTCAGACAGGCGGCGGCGTCGAAGTCGTACTGATGCTTGGTCGGCTCTTTCGGTTTTGGTTCGAAGAGGAACTGACCGGTGAAGCCAATCGACTTGGCGTGCTCATGAGCCATGTGCATGAAGCTGGCGAGATGGTCGAGTTCGCGTTTCATGTCGGTGTTGAAGAGGTTGTGGTAACCCTCGCGACCGCCCCAGAAAACGTAGTTCTCTCCGCCGAGCTTGTGTGTGACTTCAATCGCCTTCTTCACCTGAGCGGCTCCGTAAGCGAAGACGTCGGCGTTGCAGCTCGTCGCGGCTCCGTGCATGAACCGCGGGTTGGAGAACATGTTCGCTGTGCCCCACAGCAGCTTGATGCCGGTCCGTTTCTGCTCGGCTTTCAGCTTGGTGACGACCTTGTCGAGAATCTTGTTCGTCTCGCGCAGACTGGAACCTTCCGGAGCGATGTCGCGATCGTGGAAGCAGTAAAACGGCGCGCCAAGCTTTTCGATGAATTCAAACGCGACGTCGACTCGCTTGAGAGCCATGTCGACCGAGTCGCTTCCGTCTTCCCACGGACGATCCATGGTCGGAGCACCAAACGGGTCCACTCCCGTGCCGCGGAACGTGTGCCAGTAGCAGACGCTGAACCGCAGCAGCTCTTCCATCGACTTTCCGCAGAGCGTTTCCGAAGCGTTGTAATACTTGTAGGCCAGCGGGTTTCTGCTGTCCGGGCCTTCAAATTCGATCTTCGAAACTTCCGGAAAGTACGACATGGCAGAGGCTCTTTGGTTTGTTGGGGATTGGAATCGGTCGGTGATTGCTGTTGAGAATCACGTCGTCGTTTGCGTAAGTAGACTGGCGAACAACGACCGAAGGACGCTGTTGAAGAACGGGTACTTGAATCTGGACACGTTCGTAAGAGGTCGCAATCCTTCGATGCACCCTCCGAGCGGCACAGCGTACTGGAGCAATTCCAGGTTTTGAAGGATGGACAGGCGGGGTCGGCGGGCCGGCGTCCGCTCTCAGGACTCGTATGGGAAGGGAGAGGGCCTGCCCCGTACGATGTTCAGTTCGACCGGGACGTGTTTGTTTCGGCAAAGCCTTCTTTGCGGAACTCGTGATCAGAGACCATTCAGTGTTCAGACACGGAAAGACGAGCGTTATTGTCGCCGCAGCGGTTCTCGCTGTGTTCGCCGCAGGGTTGCTGGTCACGTTGCTCAGTTCGCGTGGCAGAGAGACTCCAGTTGAACCGACACGAGTTCTCAAGTCCGACGCCGAGGTTCTGACGAAGCTGGCAATCTCTGAAAGTGGCGACTCGCTGGCAGCCGCCTCGGTCACGGGTGACGTGATCGTCTGGTCGCTATCCGGAAGGCGGTCCACTGTTCTCGGACAGGCAACCGGCAGCGCCTCGACCGTGCTGGCCTGGTCGCCAGATGGTTTGCTGTTATGCGGTGACGCTACTGGTCTGTTGCGAGTGTGGCAACAGCCGGATCTGAACGATTCGCGCATCGACAGTCCACGAGTTCCCGTTACCTGCTGCGTCTTTCGACAGAAGTTTGCGAATAAGCAGATGCTGCTCGGGCTGAGCGACGGGCGAATCGTGCAGATCGATCAGTCAGGAACGACGCTGCGGGACTCCGGCCATCGAGGCGTCAAAGCCATGTTGATCAGCAGCGATCAGTCCGTACTGATCTCAGCTGGCAGCGAGGGCAAGTTGATCTGGTACGACTTCAAACACGACAGCGTTTCGGGCACGACGACCGAGCATCACACCGAAATACCCGCACTGGCATGGTCGCCGGACGGGACGCATTTTGTTTCGGTCGACTGGAACGGCGAGCTTCGGCTGTGGCACGCGAACACCCGGAAACTCGTTGCGTCAGCGACTCAGCCGGATGCCGTTTCCTCGTTGTCATGGATTGGAGACCGGCTCGTGACTGGTAGCTGGGACGGTCGAATTCGAGTCTGGACGATCGAGCCGAACCGGATCGAGTTGTCATCCGCGATCTACACCGGACAGCCGATTCACGGCCTGGCCGTTGACGATTCCGGCGAAACCGCGTTCACCGTCTCAGGCGATCGGTCCGTTCGCGAATGGAATCTCAACAGGCCCCGAACTGGCGAATGATCGTCGTTAGAAACCAGTCTGCGGAGACTTGCTGATGTCTTACGAAGTTCCGTGTCTTCTGTGGTTCTTTCAATTGCGACAGTTCGGTTTTTGATCGGCCTGTTGTGATTGCCTCACCAATCGATTGCAATGGGCAGTCTTTGGCGGGTCATTCTTGAGATGTGGTGACCTCGACTCCTGCTTACCAGCGTGCTGTTTTCGGATGTAACACTGTGGAACAAACCAGTCAGTCCTGCCGCATCGTCATCACGACCGGTCCCGATCGGGGCAAGGTGTTTGAGGTCGACGAGGAACTGGTTCATATCGGTACCGCCGACGAAAACCATGTGGTGCTGGAAGATCCATCGCTGCCGGATCACCAGGCCAGCGTGCTGAGGAAGAACGGTCGATTTGCGATTTTCCGACCGACCGACGCTGAAATTCGAGTCGACGGTGCTGACATCCCTGCTGAGAAATGGGTCTGGCTGCCGACCGACGTGCGATTGCAGTTTGGTCGGCGAACGTCCTGCCAGCTGACTTACGAGTTGTCACTGGACGACCAGCCGATGGCGTCGCCAACGACCAGCGGTCCACATCCGTCGGTCAGAGCGAAGCCTTCATCAGTACCCTCGACAACTTCCGTTCCGACAGAGCGAGTAGCGGACGACGTTGATTCCGAAGCCGACGATTCGATGGAAACCGTTTCAAGTCAGACGCCAGCAGACGGAAGCAGTAAGAAGTCCGGCAAACGAAAAGCGAAGTCCGGCAAACGCAAGAAGAACGTCGCGAGGTTCATCACTGACCAGGGTGGCCCGCTGGTCGAACTGGGTGCTGATGGCCACCTTCCGGAACTGTCTCTGGAAGACGATCCGACTCGCAAAGAGAAACATGTCAAGCCGAAACAGTCGAATTCCGCGTTGTTGTATTCCGCGTTGGGCCTGTCGTTTCTGGCATCGCTGGCGATGCTGTTTGCCGAAGTGGATCCGCCGTCAGTTTCAGATCTCAGCAAAGCCGACGCGCGAGAAGAGATCGTCCGGTTCTTTGGCAGCGAGGGGAAGGATCTGGAACCGTGGCAAAAGTCATTAAGAGAAGCTCGGCTGGCGCACTCACGCGGCGACGACGACACCGAACTGGCAACGTACCGTCAAGTGCTCGCGACGCTGAAATCGGAAGACCGCGATCCACACATCGGAATCACCGGTCATCTGGCCACGGACGACGAACTCAAACGGCTGATCGGAATTATCATCAGTCGCTAGCGCGTCGTCCCGCGCAGAGCGCTGGTTCTTATCGCTCGACCTGCCGCGTACAGCGCACGTTAGTCGCTGGAGTTCGGCGGATAACACTGCTGGCAACGAACGCTGAATATGCTGCGACTACTGGCGACGTGAGGCCTGTCGAAAGGTGTGTTCCAGTAAGAGCAGCATCTCTCCCCATTGGATTCTTTTCGCGGCAGTCGTCAGTTCGTCGTCCGTGGATTCCGCCGCTGTTTCACAGAGGTCGACAAACGCCGCAGCGTTCCATTGATTCGAACTGACCAGACGCGACTTCCATGAATCGGCAGAAGTAGAGTTACACTCATTCATCACCAGCGTGGCCAACTCGCGAAGCTGGCTGAAACACGGGTGACAGCCGACTCGGCGAAACCAGTATTTCGCGTTGCCGTAGTCAGGTTCGCGACGATGCATGATGCCGTGCCAGTAATCGCCGTTCACGTCGTCACCCTGCCCCTCGATGCTCTGAGAGTGCTGGTGACTTTCGTCGAGATAGTCGTTGACCTGCAGGAGTCCGGCGAACAATGCTTCGACCTCGCAGGATTCACCGGACCCCGATTCAGTGAGACAACGAACCGTCTGCAGGTCTGTGAGAAGATTCATCATCCAGTCGCGACTGGAATCGGGATGTCGAGGCGTCAGATCAGGCAGGTCGACAGCGACGCTGGGCAACGATGACTCGTTCACATCGCCAGACGAGTCAAGCAGCGTGACCGACTCGGGGTTCTGCAGTGCCGACCGTATGACGAGTTCCTGCACTGACTGAACAACTTGCTCCGACGACGCCTCGTGCCAGCGGGACATGTCGATGAGAATGGCTCCGCGACTTTCAGGCGGCATGACAAATCCGGCCATCACGGCAGAGAGTTGCTTCCAGACGAACGCCAGATCGCCACCACTTCGCGATGGCAGCAAACCGATCGAAGCCCCGGACGAAAACAAGTCTTCCCGGGCCGCCTTGAGAGACTGCCCGTCAGGCACCAGTCCAGCGGACACGAGACAACAGACGCTGTCGTGATCAACGCTCGACAGCTGCCGCGAAACCAGAGCCGAATCATTGATCGATCCGGGATGCACACGAGCCGCCCCGTCGAAACTCTCAGACACCGCGTCAGGGTCGAAGATGTGAATCGCGAATTCCGCCATGAAGTCGTTCTGCCTGTTGAGAACTTTTTCGTGATTAGTTTCCCGAAATCTAACTGGCTGCAGCACCATGACTCGGCGATCCTGCTCCTGCAGAAAAATATTGTTCTGGCAGAAAAACTGTATTCCGTGGTTTGCTTGCGACGAGTGTCGGCACGGTTGTCGTGAGCAGGCTTCGTCGGTGGCTCGCCATGCGAAGAACAGCGCAAGAAAAAGCCTCGCGTGGGTGAACCCACACGAGGCGGAGGTGTGCGATCGGTCTACTTATGATGCCGGCAATGATTCCGAGCGCTGCACACCAACATGATCGCCAGGCAAAAGTATCCAGCTGAGATTCGTACGTCAATCAGATAATCACGGCAAACACGTCGAAAGCTGGATATATCGTGACAGGGCGGAGACCTGTGGTTTATACATAAGTAGCCATCTCGCTCCGCGAGATGAGCCGGCGTCATCAACAAGCACGCAAC
>JAQBWV010000058.1 GCA_027624335.1 Planctomycetota bacterium | reverse complement strand
TCATGCACTTGCTGTTCGAAGTTCGTTCATCGACAGGATCTAATCAGCCTTCTGCCCGCGAAGTCGAGTTTCAAAGCCCACTCGTTTCTGGCTGAGAAACTTCACGGCATGCAGCTTCCATTGTCCGGCAACGCTGCGGACTGAAAACCTGGCGAGATACTCGTGTTCGCGAGTGTGGATATGGCCCCAGTGTTCGACCGAGCCGACAACTCGCCAGCGGTATTCCATGTCGAACGCCGACTCGGTTGGCTCGCCAGCAAAACTGCCAGACACGAGTTTGACATCCAGCACGCGAGAACGTGAGCCCCCCTGCTCCGCCATCAGCAACGACTTTCGAATCTGCAGGTACAGCGTCCGCAGCAGCGGACCTTCGACGGCCATCGCCAGCGCGCCGTAGGTCTCGTGCTCGCCGTGAAAGTCGAAGGCCCGGTACACGTTCTTGATCAGCGCTGCACTGATCAGCTCAGCCTGCGCTTCCGTTGGAGTTCGGCCGTCGCTCTTCACGCTGGTCGGTGCGGCCTGCTCGGGCTGCGACTGCGGAGTGCCGGACGACGACCATTCAAACGCCGGCTCGCCCGGGCGAAAGAAGTGTTCGATCGGAGCCTTGTCAAATTCGTAGACGACCGACTTCAGAAACGGAGCGTACTTATTAAACGTGTCCCATTTCGCAACGACGTTAGTCGGTCGGCCTGTTGACGGGTAACTCAAGATGATTCCGACACGTGCTTGCGCGATGCTGACTCGACGCGGCTCGGCATTCAGGGCGAAGTCCCGGATATCCAACCCGAAGAAATTCAGACGGTCCACAACCGGCTTCACGGCCACCCCGTTAATCGACACGGGATTGCCGGACTCGAAGAACGCAGCAATCCGGGCGGTCGCCGCCTGCTGCTCGGAAACTTCCAGGAACTCGGACTTTTTCCTGGCGATCGGCGTCCACTCGTCGAGCGTCAGCAGCGGAACGAGGATCTCGTGTCGTACTTCCTGCGGGGTGATATACAGAAACGAGTAAAGCCCGCTGTAGCTGGCGATGCCGAGCTGCTGCTTCAGTCGCTCGGCCCGGCGCTGTTTGAGTTCCCGCCAGTTCTTTGGTGGGGTTGGCGGTTTGCTCCAGTCAAACCGCGTCGTCAGCGTCTGCCCGCTGAGGATCGGCTGCGGAACGTCCAGCACGACGCTCAACTGCTTGACCTGGCAATCCATCATCGCCGGAAGAATCGCCTGCTCCCCGCCGAACGTCTGCGAGACCGTGACAAAGCCGAGTTTCTCTTTCGTCAGAAACCGCAGCGCGTACGTAACCGAGACCTGTTTGATCTCCGTCTGAGCAACACCCGGCTCCAGAATCCGCGACGCGTCGACCGCCGTAATCTCACCCACAAGCCGACGCCCCTGTTCATCCAGCAGGTTCAGCCCGTCCAGCACGAACTCGCGATGCGAATGTGCTGCTTTGCGAAGGGCATCCGCGGGATAAACGTCATGCTCGTCGGCGCTGACCGGGTAGTACAGCACGAGGTCCTCGACAAGAACCTTCAGCTCGACGTCGACACGATCTCGATGAACGTTAACCACTGATTCGGTGAGAGAAATCGGATGGGCGAGCACCGACGATTCGCTCGTCAGGATTCCACATGACAAAAGAATCAATGCTCTCAAGTAGTTCAACCACAAAAGACACGAAATGACACGAAAGTCATGCTTCGTTTTTCGTGTCATTTCGTGTCTTTCGTGGTTGTCTCTCTTCACCATGACGACAGAAGTATCAGTCTTCAACGCGGATGACGGCGTCGGCCCAGCTCAGGAACTGCATGCCGTCAGATTCGATATCGGCGGTGACGACGAATGTCCCTGGCAGCGTGGCTGACTTGCGGACAGAGACCACGACGGGCACCGATCCCGATTGCCGCGGCTGAAGCGTGATTTCTGTCGGCTTGCTCTGGATGTCGATGCCACGCGACTTTCGTGGAGTCACCTTGAATGTTCGCGCGACGGGCGAGTGATTCAGAATCCGAACTGAAAGTTTTACTGGATCATTCGCGTTCGCCGACACGCCGCGGGGATAGAACGTTGCCCACTGCTCATCGATCCCGTAGTTGATGTCGTCCCAGGGGAACAGTTCACCAAGGATCTCTTTCCGCTTCCGCAGGTTCGTTTCGAGGAAATCGAGTTCCTTCTCAGAGAACCGGAAGACATACGGAATGTGCTCGTTGATCAGCCAGTAATCGGAGCCCAGCTCGCGAATTTTCTTCAAGCAGAAGGGGTACCCGGTGTCGTCGTGCAGCAGGTTGCGATTGAGCAGGCAGTAGTCGTCCATGCCGGACGGTGAGAATGCGTCGCCGACAAAGTAGTAAGGCGTGCCGCCGTTTCGCCGCACCAGCATCGCGCCGTGATAGTGTGCCTGCCCTGGGTAAAACTGAAACTCCAGCTCGAACTCCTTCCACTTCATTTGGTGACCGCTCTTGAGCCCGGTCACATCTTTCATCGGGTTGTCTGTTGTGGCCGGCATGTGGTACGCGCCGGGATTTTCGAGGATGTCTTCGTATTCGAGCGTCGCGTAAATCGGGCAACCGAACTCTTCTGCCGCGGCCTGCACCATGTTCGTGTGATCGTCGTGGTAGTGCGTGACGAAGATGCCGTCGACCTTTTTGACGAGACCGTCTTTCATCAACTGCTTGACGCCGTCGATCACTCGCTGATACCCGCAGTCGAGCAGAAAGCCGTGTCCGTCGTCCGAGATCAGCATGCGACTCGTCGAGTTCTCCCAGATCCAGTCGGGAGTTTTCTCATGTACCGACAAGGGCATCAATTTGACCTCGGCGTCCTGACCCAGAACGCGTCGCCCCTTGATCGTCATCCGCTCTTCTTTGAAATACCAGTTGAGCGCATTGGTCGAGAGATAGTTTCGGTAGTACGCCTCGACACGTCCGATCAGTTTCGCAATGGCTTCCTGCGGATTTCGAATGATCGGTCCGCGCGCGGGGATGATCAGATCCGGTTTTTCCGCTGCGATCTTTTTCAGGCTCGGAATGAGCAGGGCGAGCCTGGACGCGTGACCGTGATAGCCGCCGATCTTCGCCTCAGGAATCGCGTCCTGAAAGCTGTAGAGATCGAAGAGTTGGCCGTCTCCGTAGATCAGATCGCCCGTGAACGCGACTCGTTTCCCGTCAATATCGGCAACGTACGACACGGCTCCGCGAGTGAATCCCGGCGTCTCTATGGCTCGAAACGTGACGCCCCCGCCTTCCAGCGTGTCGCCTTCTTTCACCCAGCGACTGACCCTGATGGAATCGGTCAGGATCTTCGTCGATTGCTGAGCGTAGTCATGAAATCGCTTCGTCCAGAAGTCGTCCCAGAACGCGTTCGGTGTTTCAAACAGGTCTCTCTCGGACTCGGGAGCGACGACTTTCACTTCTGCAGCAATGCCATCTATTACGGCCGCCACGACATCCCGACGATGCTCGGTGAGCAGCACTGTCGATACGCCCTGCATCCCAGATTTCAGCACCGAGTACACCGCTACGGATTCGGCCCTGTCGCCAACGACGACTCCATTGACCGGTCCAGCGTGAAACGTCAGGTGAGCGGAAATCTCTTCCGCCTGAGCGTTGTCAGTCGGCACGACCAACTGACCGACCAGAAGCGCCATCGTCACGTAGACGAATTGTGATCGCATCATGTGAATCCTCAATGAGACGTGAAACGAATCAATTCAGCAGGCTCGGCGATTCCGGACACTCTTTTCAGAAGTTCTCGCGATCAACTCGGAAGTCCCCTGGCCGGCACAGTCGCTACCTCGCATCTAAGAAACTATTCGGTTGAGAATCGGCTGGGGCGGCGACAAGCTTTGGGAATGTGCCGACCACATGTTTGAAAGTCCTGTGAAATTAGCAACTCAATGGTTGAAATCGACGATCTGGAATTTCGGTATGAGAGCAACGGGTTCGGGCTGCGTCTTTCGAGTCTCAGGATCGCTATTGGTGAAAGCGTTGCTCTTGTCGGATCCAGCGGCTGCGGGAAGACGACATTGCTCAACCTGCTGGCCGGCATCGCGATTCCGCATTGCGGCGACATTCGAATCGACGGTCGCCAGCCGACGTCACTCGACGATGCCGCTCGACGGGCGTTTCGGATTTCATCCGTCGGAATGGTGTTTCAGGAATTCGAACTGCTCGACTATCTGAACGTCGAGGAAAACATTCTGCTGCCATTTCTGATCAATCCGGCACAGCGATTGACTCGGGAAACACGAACCGTTGCGAAGGAACTGGCGACGTCGCTGGGGCTGAGCGATCTGCTGTCACGCCGCATCGACCGGCTTTCGCATGGCGAGCGGCAGCGGGTGGCGATTGCACGAGCGCTGATCACTAATCCGCAACTTTTACTGGCGGATGAACCCACCGGGAATCTCGATCCTGTGACACGTGACCGCATTGTTGATCTGCTGTTGAATCAGGCTGCCAGGCGACGCGCGACGCTGGTGATGACCACTCACGATCACAGCCTGCTGGAGCGATTCGATCGAGTGATCGACTTCGGTCGTCCCGGTTCGTCGGGAATCGAATTGCTGCTGCCGGTGGAATCACGAGCTGGGGATAATGCGTCGCAGGCAGCGGAGCGTTCGTTATGAGCGGGACGTGTCTGCTGGCGCGGCGGCATGTGTGGCACCATCGTGGTCGTTCGCTGGTGCTGATCGCCTGTCTGACAGTGACCTGCTGTCTGCCGGTGGGGCTGCGACTGTTCACGCGGCACGTTGAAACGCGACTGACGGCGCGATCCCGAGACACGCCCCTGGTCGTCGGAGCGGCCGGCAGTCGATTCGACCTGGCTCTGCACGCTTTATATTTTCGAGGTCAGCCGCCTCGGGAGACGACGATGCGCGAACTGGACCGCATTACCGACAGTGGTTTCGCCCACGCCATGCCGCTGCTCGTTCGGTTCAAAGCAGAAGGCTCGCCAATTGTCGGTACTACGACCGCCTATCTGAAGTTTCGCAATCTCCGCATCGCCAGTGGTCAGCCGTGGATGCGTTATGGTGATTGTCTACTCGGAGCGAACATCGCCCGGCGATTGCAGCGCGGTGCTGGCGACAGTCTGATGTCAGAGCCGGAAAATGTTTTCGATGTCGACGGTTCATTTCCGCTGAAGATGCGGATCACGGGTGTGCTGGCCGAGACGAAATCACCGGACGACGACGCGGTGTTTGTCGGGATTCACACGGCGTGGATCATCGCGGGTATCGGGCATGGACACGCTCCATCGCGACGAACGACCGAAGCAGACAAGTTCTCTGAGGCGAACGCAACCGCTACTGAAAACGCTTCCGCTCCCACTCACGACGCGTCGTTGATCGAGTACACCGAGATCACAGACGAGAACTCCCGGTCGTTCCACTTTCACGGGAGTCGCGAACACTTTCCGCTGACGGCGATCATCGCAGTTCCCCATGACCTCGAGTCCGAAACGCTGCTGACAGGAAGATACCTGGCAGACGACGATCCGTCCCAGGTGCTTCGGCCGGTGGAGGTGATTAGCGAGCTGATGGAGTTTGTTCTCCGGATTCGACAATTCTTCGAACTGGCTTTTGCCGCCATGATCGTTGTCACAATGACGCTGTTGGTACTGTTTGTCATTTTGACCGTGCAGCTTCGCCAGCGTGAATTCGCGACGATGTTTCGACTCGGCTGCAGCCGGTTCCTGATCGTGCAGCTGGTCGGATGTGAAATGCTGATCCTGTTTTGTTTCAGTGCTGTGCTGACACTGCTGACTCTGATCGGTTTTTCGATTCTGGTTTCGCGTCTCAGTTTTGTGGGATGAAACCTTTGTGCGTGAGCGTTCTCTGAACTTCGCAGAGAATTCGTTGGACTCATTGCTGATTCGCCGGAAATTCAGTAACACAGGCTCGCTTTCCGTCTGGTCCCAAGCTGGAGTCGTTCAATGCTCAAGTGCAAACTGCCACTCGCTGCTGTCGCGATACTCACTCTTCTGACTTCGAATACTTTCGCTGAGAACTGGCCTGGCTGGCGAGGGCCTCGTGGTGACGGTACGAGCCTCGAAAAGAATGTGCCGGTTGCCTGGAACGGAATGACGGGCGAGAACGTTGCATGGAAAGTCGCCATTTCTGGCGATGGTCACGCGTCTCCAACAATCTGGGAAAACCACATCTTTCTCGTCAGTTGTCTGCTCGAAGAGAAGGAGCGAGCGTTGATCGCTCTGGATCGACGAACCGGAAAGCAACTCTGGAAGCAGACGGTTGTCACCAGCCCGCTTGAGTCGAAACATTCGCTCAACAGCTTCGCTTCGAGCACTCCGGCAACCGATGGCAAACTTGTCTACGTCGCGTTTCTGCAGGTCGACGGCAGTACGGTTCCCGCTCCCAATGTCGGTACTCCGCGACCGATTACACCTGGCGAGATGGTCGTGGCCGCTTACGACTTCGAGGGAAATCGGCAGTGGATCACTAAGCCCGGCGAGTTCATCAGCGCTCACGGGTTCTGCAGCTGCCCTGTGATTTTTGAAGATCTTCTGATCGTCAATGGAGACCACGATGGAAATTCCTACGTCGTCGCTCTGAATCGAGCGACGGGCGATACCGTCTGGAAAACACCTCGCCGCCACAAGACTCGCAGCTATGTGACACCGATCATTCGCGAGATCGACGGAAAACAGCAGATGGTGTTTTCTGGAAGTAAGTGCATCGTGAGTCTGGACCCTCGCACCGGAAAGATGCTGTGGAATGTTGAGGGGCCGACCGAGCAGTACGTCGCCTCAATGGTCTACGACAACGAAAAGTTTTACATGGCCGCCGGCTTCCCAACGCATCATGTGATGGCTGTGCGACCTGACGGCAGTGGCGACGTCACGAAGAGTCACGTCGCCTGGCATACGCAGGAGGTGAAATGTTACGTTCCTTCTCCCGTGCTGGTCGAAAATTATCTGATCGTTGCCGATGACCGTGGCACGGCCAACTGCTTCGAAACAGGCAAGGGTGAACGGCTCTGGCAGGGTCGAATGGGAAGTCACTTCAGCGCTTCGCTGGTGACTGCCGGAGGACTCGTCTACTTCCAGGCCGACAACGGACTGACGAAGGTCGTCAAGCCTGGCAAGGACATGGAGATCGTCTCAGAAAACGAGCTTGGCGAACGATCGTATGCCTCGCCGGCAATCTCTGACGGGCAATTCTTCATCCGCGGCGAGAAGCACCTCTTCTGCATCGGTACACCGCAGACAGCAAGCCGGTAGCGATTTTCTGAAAACGGAAATCGTGGAGTTCACGGAGGGCTGGGACGCGTGCCTGGCTTCCACGATCATTCACGCCGTTCGTGGTTTAGTTTTTGATTGGGAAAGTGACGGATGGAACTTGAACCGATTACCGATGCACTGTCCGCGCACTGCCCGGATATTCTTCGGTGGTGCGGAGCGATCGCGACGCGGTTGCGGCAGTTCGACATTTCGCTGGATGGCAAGTCGTCGGGAAGTTCCAACACAGACGCGCTGACGCTGGCAGATTTGACGGTTCAGGAACTCGCCGTCGCTGCGCTACGTGACAAGGCTCCCATTCTGAAACAGTGCCGGATCGAAGCGGAAGAAGAAACCGGCGATCTGGGAGCGTTCGCGTCGGAGTCGGAGTATGTGATCTCGCTCGATCCAATCGACGGGACGAAATACTACCGGGATCGAACCGGCGATCAGTGGGCGGTCATGCTGCATCTGCGAACTCGTGACACCGTCCATTACTCACTGGTCTATGTGCCGGAAGACGGTGAGCACGGAACCTGGCTGGAAGCCTGCGGCGATCGCATCTTGTGCGGGCCTGATGATTCGACTCGACCGGCTCGCGAGGTGCTGGACTCGATGACGCCAGTCAATGTTGAAAACTGGAATGGTTCGTCGAGTATTTACGTGATCGGGTTTCAGAATCGTGACGTCGAACGAGCCAGCGATGTCACTGCGATGGGGCTTAACGGTGTCCCACCCGACGAGATGCCTGGCAGTATTTATCCATTGCTGGCAACGGGGCAGTTCGGCGGCTCGCTGATCCACTCACCGAACATCTATGACTTTCCTGTGTCGCTGCACCTGGCACGGATTCTGGGCGGAGATGCGGTGTGGGTTCACAACGGCGAGCCCGTCCACTTCGACGAAATGTGGATGGACCATCGAGCTGACATGCTGCGTCTGCCAGGCATCGTCGCCTGCAGCCCGAAACGAGATTACCTCGACAGGTTCTGCGTACTCGCCAGGGACTGGCCGAAGGAGCGATATCTTGATTAGGGAAGTAGTCAGGCCGGTCACACCCTGCTGCATGAGCTGAATGCCTGCTTGGGTCAACAGCGGCTGTCGTTTATTCGAGCTTCACTCCCATGTCGGCGCGGAAGAATTTCATGTCTTCCCAGACGTCCTTCTTGGCTCCGGGTGATCTCAGCAGGTACGACGGGTGGTAGGTACACAGGACTTTGATGCCTTTGTAATCAAAGAATTTGCCTCGCAGCTTGCCGATGGCGACTTTTGTGTCGAGCAGATTGTGTGCGGCAACAGATCCCCAGCAGACGATGTATTTCGGATCGACTGTTTCGATCTGAGCGTCCAGGTACTCTCGACAGTGGCCGGCCTCGTCGGGAGTCGGATTTCGATTGCCCGGAGGTCGGCATCTGAGAATGTTGCAGATGTAGATCTCTGCGCGAGTGAGCTTGCTCGCTTCTGTGATCCTGTCGAGCAGCTTTCCGGCTCGACCGATGAATGGCTCACCCTCGCGGTCCTCGTCTGCTCCGGGAGCTTCGCCGATATACATAATGTCGGCCTCGGGGTTGCCAACTCCGAAGACTGTTTGCGTTCGCGTCTCAGCCAGTTCCTGACACCGTGTGCAGGCAGCCACCTGCGCGGCGATGGCGGACAGGCCGGCAACTCGTTTGTCACGAGAAAGCGTCGAACAGGGGCGTCGTGAATCAGTCATGGATGCGGAGAATTCTTTGGGCAGGTCGCCAAGCGACGACGGAAGAAACTGGCGTTCAATGGGTGCGATTGCGATCGCAGCCCTGCGGTGTTCCGCGGGGCGATCCGGCGACGGTCGCGGAAATGGTTCGACTTCCGACGAGACGGGTGCAGTCCGAATAACCGGGGCCGTGGAAGTAGCCGTCGTCCGGGAAGTTCCAGGCGGTGTCGCGGAAGCCTGAGGTGCGGGCATCAGTGCGGTCGATGCTGCGGAAGACGGTGGCGGGGTTCTGGCGGAAATCAGGCTGACGAGTTCCAGCAGTTCGCGAGAGACGTCAGTGACGCCTGCTCGCTGCATGTCTTCCAGCTTTTGCCGCAGGATCCGTTGCGGATTCATTCTCCAGCTCCGATGGGACTACGTCAGGCGGAGCCTGACCTACGTTCTTGACGGTTCCGTGTTGAATGCTGATTTGCAGTGGAGTCGGGCGAAGTCAGCGACCACTTCGATCGCTTCCCGCATGCATGCTTCGTCGATCTCGTGGACATCGATCGAGCTGCCGACGCATTCCAGCATCGTGATCGTCAGACGTCCGCCGAGGTGTTGCCGAAATTCTTCCAGGCCAGCAAACAACTTGTCGGTTTCGTGCAACGCAGGGTGGTCCAATGGAAGCCCCATCTGTGCCAGGCAATTGAGGACCCGGTCAGCGTCCTCTGCGGGAAATCCATGCACCATTGACGAGTAAACTGCGTCGACAGCAACTCCGATACCAACGGCTTCTCCGTGACGCAATTCGAAGTTCGTCATAACTTCGAGCTTGTGCGCGGACCAATGTCCGAAATCCAGAGGGCGAGCTTCCAGAGCCTCGAACGGATCACCGCCCTTCGTGATGTGGCTGAGATGGTGAACTGCCGAACGGCGAATGATCGGTTCCGTGATTTTCGAATCGCGACTTCGAATCCGCTCGGCGTCGCGGCACAGATCGTCAAATAGTTCGGGTTCCTTCAGCAGCGACACTTTGACCGCTTCCGAAAATCCGCACACGAAGTCACGATCCGGCAGCGTGGAGAGCAACTTCGCGTCATTGATCACCGCCCACGGAACGGCGAACGATCCCACCCAGTTCTTCTTCTGAAAGAGGTTCACGCTGTTCTTGACGCCGACTCCTGAATCTGCCTGAGCGAGCGTCGTTGTCGGCAATCGGACGAGTCGGATTCCGCGATGCGCGATGGCCGCAGCAAATCCGACCGCATCGAGAACTGCTCCACCGCCAATTACAACGACGTAACTGCGCCGGTCGAGGTCTGCGTGATTGATGCACTTGAGCATTCGCTCAAGAATGTGGATGTCGTTCTTGACAACCTCGCCGCCCGGTACCGTCTGGATGTTTCCAGGCGTGAGGAAGCGGTCGGCATGATCGTGACAGAATGCATCGACGCGTTCTCGAAGATCCGGAACGGCATCAGCAACCGACTCGTCGAGCCAGAACTGAACGCGAGGCAGCTGATCGCCCGAAGATTCCAGTACGTCAAGCAGGATGTCCTGATCGTGGTGAAGCACGTCTTCGGTAAAACGCAGACGATGCATAAACGGAACCGCGAACGGGATATCGATCATCCTGGGGTCGTTGCCTTTCTGCATGGGGATGACTCCTTACCGCAGGGCGCGGCCGGTGGGATCAGACAGAGTGTCGGGGATCGGACTGAAGTTGAGGTCGGTCGCGTTATGAAGCAAACAACCTCGTCTGCCTTCAACGGTCCGAATCCGTCGGATCTGGTTGCCTGATCCATCAGGGGACACTGCAACGGCGGGACGCGGACATTGTGGCATCCCACCAATGCTCGATCAACCAGAGACACCAGATCGGCGCTGGAGTAGCGAACGAAGCGGGGTTATCTCGACGGATGATGACGATCCTGCCGGAATGTTGCCCCCAATCAGATCACGTCAACGTGGCTTCGTGATGTCAGGCAGAGGATGAACTCAGACCGGTGAGGACAACTGGCTCAGGATGGAAGAGTCCAGCACAAACGCTTCGTCGATTTCGCTGACGTCTCCGAAGAGAATGTTGGCTCCGCCGCCGCCAGCAATAGTGTCAGTGCCTCCGTTGCCCTGCACGATGTCGTCCCCATCTTCGCCCAGGCAGATATCGTTGCCGCTGCCACCGAAAATGGAATCGTCACCGTCACCGCCGATGATCGTGTCGTTACCTGAGTTGCCGTTGAGATTGTCTTCGCCGTCGCCGCCGCTGATGAGGTCGTCACCCGTCTCGCCCTTGGCGATATCGTCACCTTCTCCGCCTACCAGCGTGTCGTTTCCTGCACTTCCCTTCATCGTGTCTGATCCGTCGCCGCCGGACAGGTAGTCGTTGCCGGCATTCCCTTTCAGTGAATCATTACCACTCGAACCCAACAGTACATCCTGCCCGGAACCACCAAACAAAGAGTCGCCATCCAGTCCTCCGTCGAGCGTGTCGTTGCCCGCCTGGCCATTCAGAAGATCGCCTCCGCCTCCACCCAGCAGGCTGTCGCGACCATTGCTGCCGTAGAGTGAATCGGCGCCGTCACCGCCATCCAGAGTGTCGTTCTGATTGCCACCGTCGAGTCGATCGTCACCGTCTCCGCCATAGATTCTGTCATCGCCGTTCAAGCCGAGGATCGTGTCATTGCCGGCTCCACCAAGCAGGATGTCATCCCCGGATTGTCCGTTGATGGAATCGTTGCCATCTCCCCCATCAATGACGTCACGGGACGAGCCTCCCGTTATCACGTCGTTGTCTGCGCCGCCTTCCATGAGCAGGATGTAGCCACTGATCGATGCTCCAGACGCGTTAATCGTGTCGTTGCCGCCCTCGCCGCGAATGTAAAAGCTCGTAAAGCCCGATCCGCTGAGTGTCGAGATCGTAATGGTGTCCGCACCGTCGCCGGCGTTCAGGTCAATGCGAGGAATGGAACTGGCGATCGTGACGGTCGACGATCCTTCCGTGATCAGAACATTGCCGCCCGAACCAGAAACAAGGAACGTGTTATTGGTGGCCGCTCCCTGAATCAGCACCGTGTCATATCCGGAAGAACTCGACAGTGTGTCGTTCCCTGCTCCGTTGCCGGTCCAGACGAGCGTGTCAAATCCGGCTCCACCGTCGACCACGTCCTGCGCGTCTTCGCCGTCAAGCGTGTCGTTACCATCGCCGCCGAACAGCGTGTCACTTTCGTCGCCGCCAAACAGCGAATCATTGCCGCCGCCGCCGTCGAGTGAATCGAAGCCGGCTCCGCCCCGAAGTTCATCGTCGCTGGAGTTGCCCAGGATCGTATCGTTGCCGTCTTCGCCGAGCAGCGTGTCATTCTCCAGGCTGATCAGTGCTGGCGGATTCGGCAATGGCGGCATCGGATTCGTGCCGGGGTTTGCCTGGCCGTTGGGAGTCGGATCATTGTCCGTAATTCTTGCCTCGCCCACGCCATCCTGAATTTGAACGTTGATCGGATTGATCAGGTCGACGAAGAAGTTCGCCAGATTGATGTCATCCACAAAATCACCGACGACGGGTACAGAGATCGTCTTCGAACTGTCGCCTGTCAGAAATGTCAATATGCCGCTAGTGAAGAGGTAGTCGCCAGGACTCGTTGCCAGTCCGTTGCGAGTCTGATAGCTGATCATGACCGGGTCGACGACGGGGCCGCTCACCGAGATGGTGAACACCGCCAGCACATTGCCAACGTTGCCCTCGAAGACCGTCGTGTCGCTGATGGAAACAGTCGTGGCCCGAGCATCAATCCGATCGTTGCCGGTGCCGCCCAGCACCGAATCGAAACCTGATCCGGTAACGATGGTGTCGTTCCCGTCATTTCCGCGGAGCATGTCGTCGCCGCCGTCTCCGGAAAGCAGGTCGTTGCCGGCGCCACCAAGCACCATGTCGACACCATCACCGCCTCGCACGAAGTCGTTATCCGCCTGGCCGTTGACGTTGTCGTCTCCGGCACCACCAGTCAGCGTGTCATTGCCATTGCCGCCATTGACGGTGTCATTCCCCGTGCTTCCATCGATACTGTCGTCGTTGTCGCCGCCATCGACGGTGTCCTGTCCGTCCCCGGCGTCAATCGTATCATTGCCACTGTTTCCGAGAATCATGTCGTTGCCGATTCCACCGGTGACCAGGTCGGAGCCGGACCCAGCATCAATAAAGTCGTCGCCGTTTTCGCCATTGATTGTGTCAGAACTGCTGCCCCCCAGAATGGAATCGTTCTCGGAGCCACCAAAGATCAAGTCCGCACTGCTGCCACCGTCAATCGTGTCTGCACCAGCGCCGCCAATGATCGTGTCGGAACTGTCGCCACCGATCAGCCGATCGGCTCCGCTTTGACCATCAATCGAGTCGCGTCCGTTACCACCGTCGAGTGTGTCGCCACCGGAGCCACCGATGATCGTGTCGGCACCGTCGCCGCCCAGCACAGACGTGCCTATGTCGATGCTCGTTCGGATAAAGTCGGTGCCGTCTCCTCCCATCAGAACCAGAGACGTCACGGCCGTATAGAACGATCGGTTCACCAGGGATGCATCGATGAAGTTATTTCCGCCGCCAGCAGAGACGACGATTCCCGTCAGCGAACTGGTCGACAAAGAACCCAGTCCCTGGAAGTCCTGGAACTGCCCGGTTGAATTGAACTCGACCCGCACGTTTCCGCCGAGTGCGCTCACTCGAACACCTTCGTTTGCGTCCATCGTGATGTTCAGCACGTTGCTCGACACGAACGCGTTGACAGACAGCAGTGTTCGGTCCTCAAGGAGTTCTATATTTCGTCGCCGACGTGATTGTCGCCTGGACAGTGATCTCAGCCATGGCGTAATTCGCATGATACCTGAACCTGCTTAACTGAAGTTTCACGGTGCTGATAAGAGCCGCCTGCCGTCCGGGTTGACAGTAACTAGCGTCGAATTGCGGCCAGCGTCGATCGGCGTTGCTGATCCCAGACCCCCCGAACCCGAATGACGTGAAAATCACTCATTTTTGGCGGTGAAGATGCAGCCGAAGAGGAACAAGATCATTGAGCCCTGCAGCCATCCTACCGGGGTGTCGGGCGGCACTTGCAAGAGAAACCGGACATGGCAACGGTCACAGGATCATGTTTTCCGGCAACGGGTCGAAACACCTGCCAAACCTGTATGACGACCGTGATTTCAGGTTCCGTTCACAGGCACAAATGGCTTTCGGGCGTTCCTGTTTCTCTTCGCCAGAAGCCTTGCTCAGAGCGCCGACTTGAGTTCGTTCAGAGTGTCTGAGAGACTTCGTTCCCCGTTGCAGGCTGTCCGCAGTTCCTGCGACCTGACTTCGGGCACGAATTCACATTCTCGAACACCCACATCGTTGAACTTCAACTTCGGAAGCAGCATTCATGTCAAACCCGCAGATCCTGTTGAGCGCCTTTGCAGACGAGGCCGCAAATCACAAAACCGCTCTCGAACAATTCTCCGCCTTGGCCGCGATCGGTTTGCGATACTACAGCCCGAGGTTCATCGACGTTGATTCTTCCGGCGTGGTGAAGCACGTCGTGGATCTCAATAAGTCCGAATACAGGCAGTTGAACAAACTGCAGGTCGAGTTTGGGATGCGTGTCACAAGCATCGGTTCACGCATCGGCAAAGTGAAGCTACAGGATGTTGACGACGGCTCGCACAACAGGTTCGTCCCCATCGACAAGTACCTGCGGACAGAGGTCAAATCGACGATCAACGCGGCAGTGGAACTCGGTACAAAACTTGTGCGAGGATTCTCGTTCTATCATCCTGTCGGTTCTAACCCGCAGGACCACATTCCACAGGCCGTTGATCAGATCGGGCAGATCGCCGACGCCTGTCAGGCGGCCGGAGTGATTTACGGACTCGAAATCGAACCGAACCTCATCGGCGAGACCGGTCCGCTACTGGCTGAGATCGCTCGAAAGCTCAAGCACCCGAACATGGTTCTGATCTACGACGGGGGGAACATCGCCGCTCAGAACAAAGACCGCCTGCAGTGCCTGTCCGAGTTTCGCGATATGGCTCCGTATCTGGGCTGGATGCACATCAAGGATTACGCGATTGACCGTTCTCTGACCTGGTCAGGTGCTGTCGATGAAGCACGTCTCAAGAATTTCGTTCCTGCCAATGTTGGTGACGCGGGCCATGAAGTGGTTCTGCGGGAACTGCGTGATCACTTGCCGAAACTGACGAAACGAATGCAGAAGCTGGGCGTCCCTGGTTTCTTCCTGGAAGTGGAACCACACCTGAAGGGCGGTGGACAATTCGGCGGATTCAGCGGGCCCGACGGTGTGGGCGTTGCCGTGCGAGCGCTGCAGTCAGTCCTGGAATACTGCGAGATCGACTACGACATTCGCACGTTCGCCGACATCCAGGTAGCACGCGGATTCTGACTCTTGAAGTTGCACAGTTCCAGTTGGGTGAGACGAGCGAAGCGCCGGAGCACCGGATCTACGACGAAGTCAGGCCCGCGATCGATCAACGGTCTCACAAACGGACACAGGAGCAGCACGATGATCGCTACGAGAACCGCCTTCACGATACTGGTCGCGCTTTGCGTTGTATCCGTCGTTGTCGCTCAGGACGACGACGCCAGACAACAGCCGGACGAAAATCCGCGATATACCGAAAAGCTTGATCACGATCCCAACGGCATCGGCAAATTCTACATGGGGCGGGAAATCGCTCACGTCATGGGTTTTGCGGGCGCCGGCTGGCTGGAGCGAACCGAACGTGAAGAAGAAGAACATCTGACGCTGCTGGTTCGTTCGTTGAAGCTGAAGCCGGGGATGCTGGTTGCCGACATCGGTGCCGGGAGTGGTGTGATCGCCATGCGCATGGCGTCGCACATTCTTCCTGATGGAAAAGTGATGGCGGTTGACATACAGCAGAAGATGCTCGACCGACTTGCTGCGAACTGCAAAAAGAACGGCATTGAAAACATCGTTCCTGTGAAGGGAAAGGTGAACTCGCCGAATCTGAAACCAGGCAGTGTCGACCTGATCATTCTGGTGGATGTGTACCACGAGTTTGAGTTTCCCTACGAGATGACTCTGGCAATGGCCGCGGCTCTGAAAACGGGCGGTCGCATCGCCTGGGTCGAGTACCGCAAGGAAGACCCCACCGTGCCCATCAAACTGGTTCACAAGATGACCGAGGCTCAGGTCAAACGGGAAGCCAGTCAGCAGGAATTTGGACTGCGGTTTGTCGAGACCATCAATGTCCTGCCTCGCCAGCACATCGTAATTTTCGAGAAACCCGGGCCAGAAGCGGAAACGCCAGTCCCCCCGTCGACTTCCAAGTGATTGGTAGATCAGACACTGCTCGGGCAAAAATTGTTTTTTTGGCCAATATGTCGGTTTCGGTAGACAAATCGGGGGGCAGGATGCCTCAATGGAGCGAAGCAAGGCTGTTGTGACGGTTATTCTCAGCGGGGCTGCTGCGATCCGGGGGGCGACGCTTGAGCGATCTGGCGAGGGAAACAACGATCTGGACTGAGGTTGCAGCGGTGTCTGCAGATCTCGGGCGAGGGGATCGTTCCGCGCTGACTCGGCTTTATGATCTCACCGCTCCGCGGCTACTGCGGTATGCGGAGACGCTGACTCGCAACCGCGCCGATGCCGAAGATGCACTGCAGTCGGCTCTGGTGAAGGTCGCTCGAAAACCGAAGCAACTGGCTAAAGCCGATAAACCCTGGGCCTATCTGGTCCGAATGGTTCGGAACGAGGCTCTCAAAGTGATCGGTCGCCGACGTCCGATTTCGTCTCTGGCGAGTCTGCTGCAAGCGTGGCGACCGGTGGAATGCCCGCTTGAGCAACAGGAATCCCGTGAGAAAGTTCAGCAGGCCGTCGCGAAACTTCCGGCAGAACAGGCCGAGGTTGTCGTCCTGAAAATCTGGGAACAGTTCACGTTCGCCGAAATCGCTGAGCTGATCAGTGAGTCGCCCAATACTGCTGCCAGCCGTTACCGGTACGCTCTTGAAAAACTGTCGCGGCATCTGCAACCGCTGGTCGATTCAGCTCGCGCCGACATGGACGCACCCTCGGAATCGTTGAACGACTCGATCGGACAGCTACCGCTCGAAAAGATCGTTTCGAGTGCGAGCTTAAAAAGTTCGAAGGAGGTGCCTAATGTCTGAAACCGAACAGCTGTTTGCAGCGCTCGGCGGTGACATTCCCAACTTCGAACCCACTGACTGGGAGTTTGCTGCCGAGGAAGAACTGATCTTTTTCTGTGACAACGCCGCAAATCCACGTGCCGGTCTTCGAGCCGAGATTCTCATTCAACTTGACCGAGCGAACCGCAGTCGTGAATTTGCCAGTCGCCTGACAGTGGCTGCGTCATTTGTGGTGGCTGCCGCTTTGGTCGTGTTCGGTCCCAGCCACAATGCGACGCATGCAGAAGCCGTGGCGAAGGTTGAGCCAATACGAATGTCGCGGTTCCCGTTGGGGTCTCCAACGAGTGGTCCGGTCGCTTTGATTGAAGCCAGTCGCGAAACAGATTCCTGGGCGCTGGTCGAAGCCTACAGCGAAATCAGACAACAGCACCACAATAAACTGACTCGCAATCTGAGTGCTGGAACGAGTCAGTAAGGCGATTGCCACTTTCACAGCGGCACGAGTCTTAACTCGATGTCTCAAGACATGTCACGACGGTGTTGCCAGTTCTGACGAACTGCATCGAAGCAGGGTACCCGCTGCCGACCGATGAATGTCTGCTGTGCCGAGGCGGCAACAACCAACTATCCAACTAATCAGCGTTCTTCTTTAACTGACTGACTGAGAACCGAGGCCGTTGCAGAGACTTCATTGTCCGCAACGATTGTTCGAGCAGTTACCTCGATCCGGGACAGCGTCGACACATTGACGTCTGGTCCAACCGTCAGTTCGACGGTCGTTTCACTCTTTCCGGCGTCGATCACTGCTCGCGCTGGCAACGAGACACCCGTGGGAATCGACGAGAACTCAAGGTCGATCTGCTTCTTATCGCCTCCGGCGCGAGGCACGAACCGGCGCGCAAGAATCCTCAGCTTCCGGCGACTTCCTGCGGTGACTGGCCCGTCGGCCTCAACGGAAAGCAGCAGCGGATCGATGACCTTCAGTTGCTGATTGGTCAATTCAACTTCCTTTGTCTGACCTTTGTAACTCGCTTCGCCAACAATGCGGATCGGTATGTCAGCTCGATCGAGGCTGGTCGGACCATTCAACTGAAAGCGGTATTCGTTGTTGTCACTGCGGCTGACCGGTTGTTCGCCACCGCCGGCACTGAATCCGCCTGGTAGGCCTTCGATGCGAATGTTAACCGGATCCTTGAAGCCTTTGACTCGGTCCTTTACACGCACGGTAAAGTACACCTCGCCTACAAAACGCGGAAAGAGGATGGCGTTGTTGTCGAGACTCAACGCAAAGAAGTCCGGGATTGCGGGGCCGACCGATGCGACGATCAGACTGCTCAGCTCCGTCGGTGGAAATGGCGTCTGCGGAAATTCTTTTTTGATTGCAGCCAGCGACGACGCCGTCCGTTGAACGTCGTGCTCGTTTATCGTCGCGGACCCGATGACTTTGATCGACCGGGTCTGTCCTGGTTGAAAGTCGGCTGGCAAGTAAATCTTCAGGCGTGTCTCTTTTGCTTTTTCTGCAATCGTGTCGTTCACCAGCCGAACGTTTTCGCCGAGACCGTCAACGGTGAGCGAAATCTGGCCGTTGTACCCCTTCCGTACGGCGATAATCTTCAGCAGCGTGTATCCATTCTGCGGAAGAATCGCGCTGTCCTGCTCCACGGTAAGAAGGAAATCCGGATTCTGTTGACTTAGCTCGACGTGATAACCGAATTCTGGACCGCCACGTTCTGTTAAATCAGAGAAGGCAAGTTCGTAGGTCCCATCGGCGGGCGCAGACCAGTTAAGTTCCTGCCCATCGAGCGAGGCCTTGCGAATTTGAGCGAGTGTTCGACCCGTTCCGTCGCGAACGGCCATCGTAAGTACCGTCGGGATCCCTCTGGACCGACTGGCATCACGAATCTGAATGCGGTCCCCTTTTCGAACATCGATCTGGCAGGTGTGACTTTCACCGGGCCTCTGCAGGATTCCGCTGACGCCTCCAGGGATGGAAACTGTGTTTCTGGAAGTGGCATCAATCACGTACTGAGGCGTATCTGAAACCGTGACTTCCGAGAATCCTGATCCGACTTTGCCTGGGAACGAAGTGCTGACACGAAGCGAAGGCGAATCCGTTCGAGCCTGCGAAATATCCAGCGCCGGCAGACCATCGGCGGCAGACCCTGCGAACGTGAGTGATGTGGCGACTCCATTTTGAACTGCTGCAGGAACGCTCGATGAAATCAGCGGAAAGTCACCGACCCGCATTCGGTATCGATGTCCCGAGGCACCGCCCATCAAGGCGTCTTCGATGGCGATCATGTAGTCACCTGCGTTTTCGAAGCGATGACGAAGACAACAATCGCCTGCCAGTCCTGGGGAATCATCAACGAACGCCAGTTCTCGACCGTCAGCATTCAAAAGACGAATGGCCGGATCGAGCTTCGAGCCAAGCCGGGCCGCGACCACTTCGATCGACACCGCTTCGCCCGCTTCCGCGTGGAACTGGTATTGGTCAACACATCCAACATCGCAGTAACCTTCGACGGCAATCGGCAGCTCGATGATCTGCGAGTGACCGTCAGTAGTCTGACTTCGCATTTCGTTTACAGTCGAAAGATCGTCGACCATGAACAGCAGCAGATTCGAGATACCTTCTGGCGTGGCAACGCGAAGCCCGTAAATGCCAACTGGCGAGTCTTGAGGAATGTCGACTTCAAATGGAGCAAGACGGTCGCTCGGGATCACGGAGAAAAACTTTGTGGCCGGGTGCTCCGTCGGAACGAGTGCCAGCTTATCAAAGTGAGGCATTCCGCCTGAACGCTCAATGCGAACGGTGTTGACACCCTTGCGTAGCTGCAGCACACACTCGACCAGCCACTTTGTATCGGAGTCTGCGAAGCCTCCCGTCTTACCAGCAGCAGCGTTGTCGGTAAGAAGTTCTCCATTCAGGAACAGCTTGACGGGACGGGACTCACCCGACGCGAAATTCAGCTCCAGCACGAACCGAGTGGACTCGGCAACGTCGAATTCCCACTCAGCGTAATTGGGTGTGAAATTACCGTTGAGGATGAACGGCCCATTCTTCGCGACCATTCCTCGTACAAATGCTTCCGCCTCGGTGATGATCGTGTCAGGGGGCGGAGTTTTACCGTCCCCGAAGACGGACTCAATTTCGCGAACCTGATCAACCGACGTACCGACTCTGTGAATATCGGCTGAAAGGTTCGTCCAGAGTTCCGTAGCGCTCGCGAGATTCTGTCCGCTGACAGCGACGACCGTCGATTGCCCCGGTGCAACCCCCAATGGCGAAACCGAAATGGCCTTCGGAATTTCAGCGACAGTGATCGAAGGTAATGACGAAACCAGCAGAATCAGCCACACGTCAAATATTCGGAAATGCATCACAGCAGTTCTCGAATCGGCGTACCGTGTGGAATCAGGGAGACCGGCCGCCCGCTGGTGTCGACGATCATCTGGGCGTAATCGATCCCAAGGTGCTGATACACTGTCGCCAGCAGGTCATTGGGATCAAGTGGTCGATCTTTCGGACGTTCACCTTTCGAGTTAGTGGAGCCGATGACCTGTCCGGTGTTCATCCCGCCGCCGGAGACGAGCACCGACATGGCTGCTGGATAGTGGTCGCGTCCCGGTTGTGTGACGCCTGACTTTGTGCCCTTCTGTGGATTGATTCGCGGAGTGCGGCCGAATTCACCGGACACGATCACCATCACTTTCCTGTCAAGGCCGCGCTGGTAAATGTCGTCGATCAACGCGGCGATGGCTCGGTCGAAGACGGGCAGTCGGGCTCGCGTATCGTCGAACAGGTGACCGTTCACTGCATGAATGTCCCAGTTGCCGATACCGCCGGTGATGCCTGGATTCTGCATCTGCATTGTCACGAAACTCGATCCGGCTTCGACAAGTCGTCGAGCCAGAAGGGCCCGCTGTCCCCACTTGTGCCGACCGTACTTATCTCGAACGTGCGGGCTTTCAAGCGAGATGTCAAACGCCTGCCGCGCCCGGTCACTGGTCAATAACGCGACCGCCTCCTGATTGTATTTGTCGATCGTGTCCATCATGCCCGACTGATCGAGGTCTCGCTTAATTCCGTCGAACGATGACAGCAACAGGCGACGATCGTCCAGGCGGTCACGCATCTTTGATTCAAGAGACAGATTGTTGACTTTGAAACCTGGCGTGTTGGGATCCGCTGCCACGACGAACGGCAGATAAGCCGCACCAAGGTGTGACGCTCCACCACCATAGACGTTGGCTGCGCTGCCGACATAACGAGGCATCGACGGATCCCGGCGGCCTTCCAGCATCTTCGAAACGACTGGACCAAGGCATGGATACTGAGCCAGCGGATCGAGCGGTCGCAACGGATTGTAACCCGAGAGAAATCGACCGGCCCCACCTGCGTGATTCGCGAAACCATGTGAAATCGAGCGGATGATGTTGAACTTGTCCGCCACTTTCGCGTGCATCGGCAGCAATTCGCAGACATCCATGCCAGGTACAACGGACGAAATCGGTCGCATCTCGCCGCGATACTCTGCCGGCGCGTCGGGCTTCAAATCGTACGTTTCCATATGACTTGGTCCTCCCTGAAGCCAGATCAGGATAACCGAGGTGTCAGATGGAATTTGCCCCGCGGCGCTGGCATCAGCACGTGACTTGATCACGTCGCTGAGCGTCAGACCACCGAGCAACAATGATCCCGCTTCGAGGAATGATCGGCGGCTGACTGGGCCAGCACAGCGTTGGGTTTCGGTGGGCATGTTGTGTACCTGATCAGGTTCAGAGGCAAGGCGGGGGTCGATCTTCGCTCAGAATACTTCTTCGATGGCTGTTCCATTGTGAGCGAGAAAGACTGGCCTGTTGGATGGTGTGTAGATCGGCTTTGTTCGATCGAGACCGAGCTTTTCGTAAATGGTTGCCGCGTAGTCGTCGGGAGTCGTTGCCCGACTCGTCACGTAACCACCGTCGCGATCCGACGATCCCAGAACCTGACCGCCCGGGACCCCTGCTCCAGCCAGCGCAATCGAATACGCGTTCACCCAATGATCCCGGCCCTGGAAGCGGTTGAGCTTCGGTGTGCGTCCGAATTCGCTGACGAAGGCGACGAGGGTTTCGTCGAGAAGACCGCGTTCGTCCATGTCTTCAATCAATGCGGCAAATGCCTGGTCAGTCGATCCCATCATGACCCAGTGTCCGATGCCGTAACGACCTTCGCCACCTGCACCGTTGCGTACGGTGCCACACGAGCCTTTGTTGTAAATGTAGTCGTGGTGGTCCCAGTTCATGTTGAAACCGCCGGGCGTGTCCTTCGAAAGTGGCTCGCGCACATCAACCGTCACAAACCGGACACCGCGTTCGATCAACCGTCGACCGAGCAGGTAACACTGACCTCGATGGCCACGACCGTACTTGTCTCGCACTGCATCTGATTCATCCCCGAACTGGAATGCCTGCTGTGTGAGCGGATTGGTCAGCAGATCGGCCGCTTGTTGTGACAGGTCGGTGAATGTTCTGACGGGGTCACGCTTTGCGGGTGCGACGCCCACGTTGAGATTGCTCAGCAGGTCGCGACGATCGAGGAACCGACGGCGATCAATCCCCGCCATCAGGCCAAGGTCGTTGACTTTCCAGTCGGGGTCTGACAGGTCAGAACCTCCGGTCTTGAAGACTTTTGCACTGGCCGGCAGAAACCCGACACGAGCTTCCTTCGCCTGTTCGTGATTACCGGGCACCATGATGTAAGGAGGGAGGTAGTCGCATTTCGACGCCATGCGGTGGGCGACGATCGATCCGATGTCTGGCATTTCCAGTGGACCGCCAGGCATCTCACCGGATAGCGCATACTGTGTTCCCTGTGGATGACCGTTCGCTCCGGATTTCGTGTGATGCATTCCGCGGATGACGGTCAGTCGATCGGCAACTCGTGCGGTCTTCGAGAGCAATGACGTGAATTGAACACCCGGCACGACGGTCGACACCGGTTTGAATGGACTGCGATGTTCGACAACGGCTTCCGTTTTGGGATCCCACGTATCCATGTGGGATAGTCCGCCCTGCTCAAGAATGACCAGGACGTTCTTTGCCTGCGGTGTTCGGCCTCCGGACTCCGCAGCACGAGCCGAGATGGCTGTGCGGATTGAGAGCCCTCCGGCAAGTCCGAGACCGATGAAACTTCGTCGCTGATATCGCAGTGCTGTCATATTGATTGTTGCGTCCGAAATCCTGCGGTAACTCGTATGGTGAGTGAGTAGCGTGCGTGGAACAAAGCGGAACGCACTCTGCGAACTATCGATGGTGCTGCTGTCGTGTCACACCAGTTCGTGAATTGGCTCGATGCCGTTGTCGACGAGGTATCGCGGTGTGCCGCCCTGGTCGAAAATGCGTACGGATCCCGTATCCAGTCCTGCATTCCTGTAGAGAGTGGCGAAGACTTCCTGAAACTTGACGGGGCGTTCGACAGCATGTTCGCCGAAGCGATTCGTACGACCGATGACCTGTCCCGTTGGCATTCCGCCTCCAGCCAGCATTGCACAGGAAACTCGCGGCCAGTGGTCGCGGCTGTTGTTCTGGTTGATCCGTGGTGTTCGTCCGAATTCGCCCCAGACGACGACCGACACGTCTTTGTCGAGGCCGCGTTCGTGCAGGTCGGTGACCAGTGCTGACAGGCCCTGATCCAGCAATGGAAACTCCTGACGCGAGCGAGGGAAATTCATCCCGTCTCCGCCATGCCAGTCCCAGCGGCTGTAATTCAGCGAGACGTATCGTGCGCCCGCTTCGACCAGTCGACGAGCGACGCAGAAGTTCTCGATCATCTTCGGCGCGCCGTCGCGTTGAAATTTCTCATCGCTCTTGCCGTATCGCGCGACGACTGCCGGATCTTCTTTTGAAAGGTCAAGTGCGTCAGCCAGATTGGATGTCGCAAGGATCCCCAACGCCTGTTGCGAATAGATGTCCATGCTGTCCATGACACCCGTCGTATCGGCAGCGCGTTTGAAGTTGTCGATCGACTGCACCAGCTGATTTCGATCGCGGAGTCGTTCAAGCGAGATCCCCTGCAGCACCATACTCTCGTTACTGCTGCGTGCTGCGCGTCCAACAAGATTGAACGGAGTGTGAGCAACACCAAGAAATCCGCCGACTCCGGTTTCACCCCACGTGCCGTTGCCGGTCTTGTACATCAGCGAAACGTTCGGCGGGACGGCGCTGTTAACGGGCCCCTGCATGCGCGATACCCATGACCCGACAGCAGGCCAGCCTCCTGGCGGTTGACGCTCATCGCGACGATGACCGGTCATGCACTGATAACCGTCGTGCCGCCCGTCGGCGTCGGAGATCGATCGGACCGGCACGAACTTGTCCATCATCTGTGCCATGCGAGGAAACATCTCACAGATCTCAATGCCCGGTACGTTGGTAGCGATCGGTCGGAAGTCGCCTCGGACTTCAGCCGGGGCATCCGGTTTCAAGTCCCACAAGTCAATGTGCGATGGACCGCCAGGCATGTAGATGTTGATTATTGCTTTATGCGATTGTCGAACCCCGGTTTCCCCTTCCGCTCGCAGCACATTCGAAAGGCCAATGCCTCCCAGAGCCATGCCTCCGATCGTGAGAAAGCTGCGTCGCGAGTGCTGGTCGCACAATCGGCTGCTGCGACGATCAGATTGTCCGAGGATGGTCAACATCGGCGGGCTCCGGAATGGAGAGAAACAGGCGGGCACTTATTTGAAAACATCGGCAACAGGCAGGACTGTTTATGATACGACCTGTCTGGAAATGACGTCAACGCGGTGGATTGAATCAGGCCGTTAGCGAATACGCCGGTCAAGGCGTAGCGTCATGGGGTTTGTACTGCCATCGACGATATGTGGTCGTCTCCGGTTACTGTTAACATTGTTTCTTCGTGCTGGACGAATCGCGACTTCATTTTGACTGAGGCCCTCATGAAACTTGCAACTCAACAGATTCTGTCCCTGTTCATCACGGAGTTGCTGTTGACGACGCCTGAGACTCGGGCAGCCGACAAGCCGAATGTTCTGTTGCTTTGCATCGACGATTTGCGACCCGAACTGGCCTGCTTCGGCAAAGGCTACATCCACTCGCCAAACATCGACGGACTGGCGGCGCGTGGTCGAGCATTTCATCGGCACTATGTTCAGGCTCCGACCTGCGGCGCATCTCGATACGCACTGCTGACCGGAATGTACGGTCCGTCTGGCAACGGTGCGTTGCTGTCACGAGGCAGTCGCGTCGCGAAAGAACAGGAATCCTTTCCACCAAGTTTTCCCGCGTGGTTCCGCCAGCACGGTTATTCGACGGTTTCCGTCGGCAAAGTTTCTCATCATCCTGGTGGTCGCGGAGGCGCTGACTGGGACGATGATTCAATCAGAGAAATGCCTCTCTCGTGGGATCGGCATCTACTTCCCGCCGGTCTGTGGCAGCATCCTCGCGGTGCGATGCACGGGTTGGCGAACGGTGAAATTCGAGGCCGCGCAGAAGACATGGATTTGTTCCAGGCGGTCGAAGGTCCGGATTCGATCTACCCGGACGGGCTGATTACCGACGCAGCGCTCAGCCAGCTTGATCATCTCGCGAAAGCCGACGACGGCAAGCCGTTCTTTCTGGCCGTCGGCATTATTCGACCGCATCTTCCCTTCGGGGCTCCGGCAAAGTATCTCGACCTGTACCGAGACGTCGAACTGCCGCCAATTGCTCACCCGTCGAAGCCGCCTGGCAAGACTACCTGGCACGGTTCCGGTGAGTTCATGAAGTACAACCGCTGGAAACGAAACCCCAACACCGATGCTGAATTCGCGACTGAAGTTCGGCGACATTACGCCGCGTGCGTGTCCTATGCCGACGCTCAGGTTGGCAGGATTGTGGAGCGACTCAAGGCGACTGGAGCAGCGGACAACACGGTCATTGTTCTGTGGGGCGATCACGGCTGGCATCTGGGCGAGCACGCGATCTGGGGCAAGCATGCCCTGTTTGAGGAATCGCTGCATTCGCCTTTGATCATCTCATATCCAGAAATGAAATCGCCGGGTGAGTCAACAACCGCGATGGTTGAGACGATTGATGTGTTTCCAACCGTCTGCGACATCGTCGGCCTTCCGGTTCCGGGCTTTGTCGATGGAGTCACATTGCGACCTGTCCTCGACAAGCCGGCTGCTGACGGGCACTCTGCAATCTCGTACGCGCAGGCGCGAACGGTCCGTACGGAAAAGTACCGGCTCATCTCCCACCCAGGCGGGTACAACGAACTCTACGACCATCGCAACGCTGACGCGGAAACGCAGAACGTCGCGAGTGAACATCCCGAAGTTGTGCAGGCGCTGCTCACGGAACTCGACATCCGGCTCAACGGAGATTCGGCCTTCCGCCCTGATCAAGGTCGTCTGCCTGTTGCTGCACCAAGAGACGCAATCATCCTGTTCGGCGACAAAGACGGGACGCATCGGTTTCTGAGCAAAGCTGGTTCGGAGATCGACTGGCCAATTGAAGACGGAACGCTGGTTTCCAGCCGAGGCAGCGGACGTACCAATCACCTGGTATCCTCACTGCATTTTCGTGACGCCGACATTCATGTCGAGTTCATGTTGCCTGATTCAGGGAGCGGCAACAGCGGCATCTATATTCACGGAAACTACGAACTGCAGATCTTCAATTCGCTTGGTAAGAAGCAATTGACTCAGCAGGAAATGGGCGCGGTGTACGGTTTCGCTCCGCCACTGGTGAACGCTTCGCGGCCCCAGGGCGAGTGGCAGGTTTACGATATTCGCTACCGTGCGCCGCAACGCGACGTTGACGGCAACATCATCACCGAAGGAGCGATTACCGCGTGGCTGAATGGTCAGTTGGTGCAGAATCGGGCGCGAGTCGGCGAGCCGCGTTCGAAGTATCACCCCTTTCGATACGGCACGACTCCCTACCTGGAAGCGATGGTTCCGGGGCTGCAAAGCAAGTCTGTTGGTCCGGTGTTCCTTCAGGACCACGACAGCCCTGTGCGCTTCCGTAATATCTGGGTCCGTCCGATGGACAAGCTCGCACACACCTACGACCCTGCCGAAACTGCCGCGTCTCCAAAGTGACCATTAGTCGCATGCATGAGACGTTGAGCTGAACTTACGACATTCCGGTTCGCAGCAGTCATTGCCAGCCAACAATCTGCTGGTCTGGAAAAAAAACTGTTTTTCATATTCGACGGGAACCCCGCCATGAAACTATCCGGCTTTGCACTGCTGTTTGTTCTGTTGATTCCTTCGAGCCTGCTGTTTTCTGCAGAAGTGAATTCGAAGCAACCCAACATCGTGATTTTCCTCGTCGATGACATGGGGATGATGGACACGTCTGTGCCGTTTCTCACCGACGAATCCGGCAAGCCGAAACGGTATCCGCTCAACGATTATTATCGCACGCCGAGTATGGAGCGGCTTGCCAGTCTGGGTATCCGCTTCAACAACTTTTATGCCATGAGCGTCTGCTCGCCGACTCGCATTTCGATCATGACGGGGCAGAACGCTGCTCGGCATCGCACGACCAACTGGATCAATCCAGCAAATGACAACCGTGGTCCGCTGGGGCCGCCGAACTGGAACTGGAAGGGCTTGAACAATGGCAGCCTGACACTGCCGCGTCTGATGCAGCAGGCGGGTTATCGAACGATTCACATCGGCAAAGGTCACTTCGGCCCCGACAATACCGACGGTGAAGAACCGTTGCATCTGGGGTTCGAACGTAATGTCGGTGGAGCTTCGTTCGGAGCACCTGGCAGTTACTACGGTTCAGAGAATTACGGACTCAGCACCAAGCGGTCGCACCACGCGGTTCCCCATCTGAAGAAGTATCACGGTACTGACATTTTCCTGACCGAAGCACTGACCATCGAAGCGAAGGCTCAGGTCACTGAGGCCGTCAAGGCTGACAAACCGTTTTACCTTTACATGTCTCACTACGCGGTCCATGCACCGTTCAATTCTGATCCGCGTTTCGCCGCCAATTACGCAGACTCCGGCAAGCCCAAACCAGCGCAGGCATTTGCAACGCTGATCGAGGGCATGGACAAGTCACTCGGCGATCTGCTCGATCATTTCGAGGAGCTGGGGGTTTCCGAGAACACGCTGATTCTGTTTCTGGGTGACAACGGTTCGGATGCTCCACTTGGCCATCAGCACGCCGTTGCGTGTGCGGCACCGTTGCGAGGTAAGAAAGGAGCTCATTACGAAGGTGGCATGCGGGTTCCGTTCATCGCCGCGTGGGCCAGAGCCAGTTCCAGCAACAAGTATCAGAAGCAGGTTTCCATTCCAGCTGGCGTCACGCAAAGTCAGGTTGCTTCAGTGATGGACCTGTTTCCAACCGTGCTCGGCCTGGTGGACCGCTCAGCACCGAAGGACCACATCGTCGACGGTTCCCGGCTCGATACGCTGCTTGCAGGTAAATCTGACGGCACTCGCGAAGAGGCATTCCTGATGCACTATCCGCACTCGCCGCACCGCAGCAGTTACTTCACGTCCCTGCGGCATGGAGACTGGAAAGTCATCTACCACTACTACCCTTCACCCGATTCCGAAAACGCTCGCTATCAGCTTTTCAACCTTGCTGATGATCCGTTTGAATCGACAAACCTGGCCGACTCCAATCCCGATGAGCTTCGCGGGATGATGCAGCGACTGATCGCCAGCCTGGCCAGCCACAACGCGGCTTACCCGGTGACAGAAAAAGGCGGTGACACTCCCCTGATGCCGGAATCGCCTTAATCTCCGCTCCGCCGGACAGCAGACTTACGACTTCACGAATCGATCACAGGACTGACCAGCAATGACACTTCCACGTTTTATTCTGTCGCTGTTTGCTTTTCTGTTTCTCTTCACGAGTAATGTCGGTACGCAAGTAGTGTCAGCTGCGGAGAAGCCGAACATCGTCGTCATCATGGCGGATGATCTTGGCTACGGTGATCTTTCCTGCTACGGAGCGACTCATGTCAGTACGCCACACATCGATCGTCTCGCCGCTGACGGGCAGCGGTTTACGAGTGGCTATTGTTCCGCGTCGACGTGTACTCCGACTCGTTACTCGTTTCTGACCGGCAACTACGCATTCCGCCGCAAGGGGACGGGCATCGCTCCACCCAACAGCCCGGCTGTCATTCAGCCAGGAACCGAGACGATCGCCTCTTTGCTGCAGAAGGCTGGATATCAGACGGCTGTGATCGGAAAGTGGCACCTGGGTCTCGGGGGCTCGGATGGTCCTGACTGGAACGGTGAATTGAATCCGGGTCCACAGGAAATCGGGTTCAACTACAACTTCCTGCTGCCCACAACGAATGACCGCGTCCCGCAGGTCTATGTGGAAAATCATCGAGTCCTGAATCTCGATCTTAAAGATCCGCTCTGGGTCGGAAATAAGAAGCCCTCGCCGGATCATCCTACGGGGTTGACGCACCGCGACACGCTGAAGATGGACTGGTCTCACGGCCACAACTCGACCATTCACAACGGCATCAGCCGCATCGGGTTCTACACGGGAGGCCACGCCGCTCGATTTCGTGACGAGGATCTGGCTGACGAGTGGGTCAAACAATCCGTTAAATGGATTGAGGCCAACAAGGACAATCCATTCTTCCTCTTCTTCTCCTCACACGATCTGCACGTTCCACGCATTCCGCACGAACGTTTCCAGGGAAAATCACCACTGGGATTCCGAGGCGACTCGATTGTGCAGCTCGACTGGTGCGTTGGCGAACTGACAAAAACACTCGATCGACTTGGCCTGACTGAGAACACGCTGGTCGTATTCTGTTCGGACAACGGACCCGTTCTTGACGACGGTTACAAGGATGGAGCGATCGAGAAGAACGGACAGCACAAGCCTGCCGGTCCTTATAGCGGAGGGAAATACAGTGTCCTGGAAGGCGGGACGCGAACGCCGCTGATCACTCGCTGGAAGGGCCGAATCCCGTCCGGTGTGTCGGAAGACGTCGTCTGCACAATTGACTTCGCGGCCAGCTTTGCAGCGATGGCTGGTATTCAACTTCCCGCAGAGGCCTGCGTCGACAGCTTCAACGTGCTCGGTTCACTGCTGGGTGAAAAGAACGCACGCGGCAGAGACCATCTCGTCCAGCAGGACAACGGACAGGGCGGTAACTTCGGACTCCGTGTCGATAACTGGAAACTTCAACGACACGATTCCAGGCAGGCCAGGAACGTCAAAGTTTCGGTCGAACTCGCGAACACAAAAGTGTCTCGATATCGACTGTTCGATCTGAGCACCGATCCAGGAGAGCACCAGAACGTCATCGACGCTCACCCGGAAGTCGCCGAACGGCTCATTGCTCAACTGACGAAGCTCATTGAAGGTGGTCGCAGCCGCTGAGGAATGTGTCCTGATCAACTGGTTGCTTCCCTGTTCCCAGGAGTCGGAATGTCGGAACCTGGGCCATCTCGATCGGAAGTTTACAGTGAGTCCTTTCGCTCAATGCCGTCTGATGAGACAATGCGAGGTCGTAAGAACGGTGTACGGCGGGCTCTGGATTGTTGCGACACGGATGAGTCGTGGTTCACTCAGGCACGATGCCGATCTGGCCCCAGCACCGCTCACTGAAGGAGATGTAACATGACTCGCCACAATCTGCTTGCCGGACTGCTGTCTGCAGTCGCATTATTGATGGTCTCGGAAACTGCGTTTGCTGACCACTGCTGTTGTAACGGTGGCTACTCGATTGGTGGGTATACGACATCGCCCGCCCGGGTCTACGGGGGGACGACCTATTATTCGTCGCCAGCAGTCAACAGCTATTACTACCAGCCGGGATACTATCAGCCACAGACTTATTACTACCGCAGTTATCCCAGCTACGGCTACTCGGGATTCGGCTATCCGCGGTCTGGAATATCGATTCAACTCGGCTCAGGGTTCGGTTCAAGTTACGGGTACCGCCCCTATAATTACGGACATTACGGATACGGTCAGCGGTCGGGGTTTGGAATCGGGATTGGGTTCGGCAGCTCTTCCCACGGCCATCATCATCATCATCACTAAGAGTGTCGCGAGCATTAAGTGCGTGAGAGACCAACAGCGGTTGCTTCACTGGTCAATCTTCCTTGGCGCTCACTTCCGTTGCTCTCACAG
>JAQBWV010000057.1 GCA_027624335.1 Planctomycetota bacterium | reverse complement strand
CAGCCTTAACCGATGCGCTGGAGGTTCGGCGGCCAACACGATCATCGGTGTCGCCGAGTTCGGCGGTCAAGCGGCCTATGCCGGCAAGGTCGCTAAGGATGAGGTGGGCGAGTTCTTCCTGAAGGACCTTCGCCAGTTAGGCGTTGCGATTGAAGTTCCACCCTGTGAAGGACAAAGCGGAACCTGCGTTGTGCTGATCACCGATGACGCTCAACGGACGATGCTCACAAATCTTGCCGTTTCAGCGACGCTGTCTCCCGACGACATTGACGAGGAAGAAATCCGCAAGGCCGAATGGATCTACGTTGAGGGTTACCTGTTCACTGGCGACGACACGAAGGCAGCTGCCAGAAAGGCGATCGACATTGCTGTGAAACACGGCGTCAAGGTGTCTCTGACCGTGTCGGATCCATTTCTGATCCAGATTTGCCGCGACGAATTCTGGGACTTGATCAAAGGTCCGGTGGACCTTCTGTTCTGCAATCTGGAAGAAGCTCGCAGCCTGACGAAGAAACACGACCCGGCCGACTGCGCTCAGGAAATCCATCAACACGCCGCGGCCGTCGCTCTGACACTCGGCGAAGATGGCTCGCTGCTGATGGAAGGCAACCGACTGATTCCTATTGAAGGTGTTTCGGTCAAGGCGGTCGACACGACCGGCGCCGGAGACATGTACGCCGCCGGAATTCTTTACGGCATCACCAACGGACTCTCGTGGAAGCAGGCCGGGCACCTCGCGTCCCACGCAGCCTCGCGAGTCGTCAGCCAGCTCGGCGCGCGACTCGAAAAACGATTCACGGCTGAAGAGATCCAGTCGCTACTTCCCTGAACCACAGGTAGACACTGCGTCGTTCTCCGCCGTAGTTTCAGCATGCGTGATTGCCCAGCAAAAGTGGACACAGGACATGGGTATTCAGACTGCGAGATTGATTCGGTGAAGTCTTTAAATTCGTCAGGTGTTTGTGACCGAAAGTCTGTTACCACTCTCAGCGGGACCTTTGCGCTTTCCAGGTTCACGATTGTGACACACTAGCTGTTCGGACTGCTGGCATTTTCTCCGCATGTCGTCAGGCAGCGTTAACGATTGACTCGGCTGGCTGCGGGTCGTTTACATTGCCGGTATTGGAGTCTGACGGGCGGCGGTGATAGCCGTACTGGCGGAGTTGGTGACCGGCCAGAAGCCACGTGAGTCGTTGCTGGCCTGGAGTCAGACGCTTCATCCATTCCATGTCGCTGCGGAGTGTGATGGGGCCAGCCGTGCGGACTCGGTTGCCGGCGTAGAGATGACCCGGAGCCATCGCGTCTCCGGCGGCCAGACGCTGTGCGACCCGTGAGTAATCGAGTCCCGCTGTCTTTCCGATTTCTGTCAACGTCTGATCCGGTGACGTCACGAAGTTTTCGTAGTGAATCCGCGTCGACGGCTGATCCGGAAACGCCCTGCGAACCTGCTCGCTCAGAAAGTTCATGAACATCCAGTAGCCGGTTGCCAGGTGAATCGGTTTCGGCTTCATGTCGCCAGGGACACCGCCTTCCTTCGATTTGGCGAATGGCTTCATCCGAGACCAGACCACTCCCCGGACGTCGCGCACCATGTGAACCATTCGAACATCAAGTCCGGGAGTCAGACATAGCAGTTTGGCGCGGAGCGGATTCTTCGACGACTCGATGATGACTCGTTTGCCGGTCGCGTCAGCAATCGCCTGGTAAGTCGCTTGAGTCTGTCTGAGGCATTCAGCAAAGTCTGGATCGGAGTTGCCGGGACGAAGTCGGTGCCACTCGGGAATCGCCAGCCGCTGGACTCGGGTGAACTTTGTCATCAACCGTTCGTGCTCGGTGATCGACGAGATGCCGGTCAGCTCGGACCAGTGTTCACGCACCGAGTGCCAGATTTCGCAGGTGTCACGAGCCTCGCCGCAGGAGCAGTTCTCCTTCTGAGCTGAGCCTTCAATAAAAAGATGTACCAACTCACCAACGCCGATGACGTCCTCATGGTTATTGAGAATCGTATCGAGCACGGTTGAGCCGCTTCGCCCGGCGCCCATTACATAAACGACACGTATCGGCGACTCATCATTGCTCGCCAGCTTCAGAGCCGTACTCGGGTAAATTCCAGATTCAGTCACGCTCGGACTCCATTCCGGTCGAGTTTTCCGGCATGGATTCGTTCCATGCCCATCGCGGGCTGAAGAATAAAGGCAGGAGCGGAATCAGAACAACGTGAGCTTGCCGGAAGGGCGTTCACGAACGATGGTCAATTCGGGAGATGTAGTTCCCAGCTGTAGCCGGTTCCCACTGGCCACGGCTTCTCTTAACGCCAGACTCGACAGAATTCGAAGTTTTCAACAGAATCCCGCTTCTACTGACGTTTCCATCACTCACAATAGACCGTGTTTATGAATTTCTCGAAGTCGCCGGACTACCCGAGCTGATTCGCCGAATTCACGCCGGATTTAGAGAGTACAAGAGGCTCACCATGTCTGAAGCAGTCACCGAAAGCGCAGTCGAACAGCCCTCAGCGGTTGCTCCCGAACCGCTGTTCAGCAAAGCAGACATCAGAGAGTTCGAATCTGAGGACAGCAGTGCCGGGCGAATCATCTGCAAGATGCTATCGATCTTATTCATCTACACATTGATTGCGATGTCGATTGTCTCCTATTGGACTTCAGTCCAGAACTGAACCGCGAGCGTCCTTTGATGAGACGTCTGGCGGCAGCCCGAAGTAGAACGCGGGTCTGTTGCAGTTCGGCCCCCTCTCTGACAACGTGCGGCTACGTCATATCTAGCGCTGCGCGAGGCGTCATGCGTTGTGTTCCGCATCAAGTGATCCTGAGGGAACACCTGAAGTACAGAGTGATTGTCACTTCAGTGGAAACATTTGCTCGACGGGAGAGACTCAGATGATCGTTGTCATGAAGCCACACGCTACCGCAGCCATGATTCAGAATATGGTGCAACGTGTCGAAGGATTCGGCTTGAAAGCTCACGTGATTGTCGGGACCGAGCGAACGGTGATTGCCGCCATCGGCGACAAGCGGGACGAGCAGAAACAGGCACTCGAAGCTTGTGACGAGGTCGAACAGGTTCTCCCGATCCTTGCTCCTTACAAAGTCGCCAGCCTCGAAGCCAAGCCCGAGTCCACGATCGTTGAAGTTGGCAAGTTCTCGGCAGGTGGTCCGAACATCGGAATCATTGCCGGACCATGCTCGGTCGAAAGCGAAGAACAGATCATGGAGTCCGCCAGGCAGGTTCGAGATGCCGGAGCGACAGCGTTGCGGGGAGGAGCATTCAAACCTCGCACCAGCCCGTACGCGTTCCAGGGGATGAAGGAAGAAGGATTGAAGCTCCTGGCAGCGGCCCGTGAAGAAACCGGCCTGGTGGTCGTGACCGAAGTCATGTCCCCCGATCAGGTTGACCTTGTCGCCAACTACGCCGATGTGCTGCAGATCGGTGCCCGCAACATGCAGAACTACAACCTTCTTCAGGCCGTAGGTGAGACTCGAAAAGCTGTACTGCTCAAGCGAGGTCCGGCGGCGACTATCGAAGAGTTTCTGCTCGCTGCGGAGTACATCCTCGATCAGGGCAACACTCAGGTCATGCTGTGTGAACGCGGCATCAGGACGTTTGAGGCTCACACACGCTTCACGTTACCACTGGCGACAGTGCCATATCTTCACGCAAGAACGCATCTGCCAGTCATCATTGACCCCAGCCATGGAACCGGCCTGGCCTACCTGGTCTCACCCATGTGTGCGGCGGCAGTTGCTGCTGGCTGCGACGGCCTGATCATCGAGGTGCATCCTGAGCCGTCGAAAGCGCTCAGCGACGGAGCACAGTCTCTGACACCGCCAGTCTTTGCAGATGCGGTCGCCCAGTGTCGAAAGGTCGCCACAGCTCTGGGTCGGCAGCTTCACTGACGAAATCTGGCTGGATTGATAAAAGTTGTTGATATAGCTGGACAGCGTACCATTGAGCTGAGACTCGGGGATACAAATCTGCGATGCAGGCTTGTATCGCAGACCAGAGTATCGCTGTCCCCGGCGTGGCTGATTTTCCGCAACCCAGGACGACCGGACGACTGCAACGAATGATGCGAGCAGGCGCGCGTATCGTTCACTCTGATAAGTCCTCAGTACGACTCTAACCTTGGAGAGACAGCATGAAGACAGTCTGGATTGCCATCATTTGTCAGCTTGCGACAGTAACGTTTGCACCTCAGGGTTTGTTCGCGGACGGCGCGAAGAAGAAGGCTCAACCAGCGAGGAAGCCGAACCCGGCAATGGCCGCAATCGAGGATGTGCCAGGGCTGCCGCGCGTCCTGCTGATCGGAGATTCGATCTCGATTGGTTACACCGTTCCAGTTCGCGAACTTCTGAAAGGCGAGGCCAACGTTCATCGCCCGCTGACTAACTGCGGCCCCACGTCAACGGGCGTTGCCCAGATCGACAAGTGGCTGGGCGACGGCAAGTGGGACGTCATTCACTTCAACTGGGGTCTTCATGACCTGAAGTATCTGGGTCCGAAAGGGGAAAACCTCGCCGATCCCAAAGCGAAGGACAGCCACCCGCAGGTTCCGATTGACGAGTACGAAGCGAACCTCCGCAAACTTGTGATTCGTCTGCAGAAAACCGGAGCCAGGCTGATCTGGCGTTCGACAACTCCTGTTCCGGAGGGCGCGAAAGGCCGAGTCGTTGGCGACTCGGTCAGGTACAACGCCGTCGCTAAGAAGATCATGGACGAGAACGGCATCCCTATTGACGATCAGTACTCGTTCGCGATGAAAAGACTGAAAGAAATTCAGAAGCCGGCGGACGTACATTTCTCCACGGAAGGCTCGCTGGAACTCGCTAAGCAGGCCGTCGTTTCAATTCAGAACGCGCTTGGCAAATAATGGTACGGAACGCGAGAAAATCCATTTCCTGAATTTCGGGGAACTCAGGCGGCGATCCGTTCGTCGAGGACTCATCGAACTACGGGCATTTCCGCAAAGTCAGCCAATTCCGCGATCACTTTTGGTCGTTGGCCTGGGTACACTTGAGAAGATTTTTAGAATGCGATTCTCAGGCACGACTGTGATTCGAACTTTGCATTTGTTCGATTTGAAACGTACTCGTGTTTTTAGTTTCTGTATTGTTCGAGATATTTTTGAAATCCTGATATCGCCCGGCAGCATTCTGACGATTGGCCGGGCAGATTCGGATTGTGCATCAGGAGCGGTTTCGCGTGCTGAAGCGAACGTGGGTAATTCATCAACAGCACCGGTTGCGCCAGCGTACTCGGTTGTGTCGTCGTGCGCAGCCTCAGCTAACCGCAACGGGCGATACCGTAGAGGTGCTGCAGACCCGCATCCTTCCAGCAGTCACGTTTCAGTTTGATTACTCGCAGGATACGTCCGGCTTCTTTAGCTCGCCCGAACGCCGTCAGATTCTCGAACTAGCTGGCAACGAAGTCGGCAGTCGGCTGGATGACACACTTCTGGAGATTATTCCTCACAAGTTTGACGTGTCGGATACGTGGACAGCAACGTTCGAGGATCCGGCTACGGGAGGGACATTCGACGTCAATGATCTGATAGTCGGCGAAAGCATCATCCGTGTTTATGTCGGGGCGCGCCAGCTTGGCTCTTCGCTGGGAAGTGGCGGCCCTGGATTCGCCAGCAGCGTGACAGGCGTGCAACAGTGGGTCGACACTGTACTTGGCCGCGGACAGGCCGGTGCACTCGGTCCGGATCTTTCTCAGACCGACTTTGCTCCTTTCGGCGGGTCAATCGCGTTCGACGAAGATGCCAACTGGGATTTCGGTTTTACGACAGTAGATCTTGAATCGGGCGAATTCGACTTCTTTTCGACAGCTGTCCACGAACTTGCGCATGTGATCGGTTTCGGAACGGCCAATTCGTTTATGAACCTGTCGTCGGGAGGGCTGTTTCTTGGCACAGCTTCGATCCTCGAATATGACGGTTCGGGACCAGTTCCACTTCAGGATCCCGGACATTGGCAGAAGGATCTGATTGACAACGGAGTCGAGGTCTCACTGGATCCGGATCTGCAGGACGGAACCCGTAAGCTCCTCACTGACCTCGACTATGCCGGATTGAAGGACCTTGGTTGGCAGGTCAATGGTGGAATGTCGTATGTACCAGACATTCTGCTGGCCAGTGGAAGCGTGAATTCCCTGACCATCAGCGACGACGGCATTTCCGGCAATGGATTGTCTCAGTACGTTTTGAACGGAGCAGCACCAGTAACTTTTGCAACAGCCAGTGCCGACCTGTTGCTGGTTGGTGGCAATAACGACGATTCGATTTGGATCCTGTCAATCGATTCGCTGTTCACCGGTGACATCATTGTCAGCGCTGCGGATGGCAATGACTTTCTGACGGTTGATCCTTCAATCGCCGATGCGATCACCTATAACGGGCAGCTTGGAAACGACTCACTGGCAGTGCAGGGCGGACCGGCCAACACTGTGACCCACAGCTTCGCAAATTCCAGCGACGGTTCGATCCTCGTCGCCGCCGCTGCCAACTCGATGGTTTATTACGCGGGTCTGGAGCCGATTTTCGATTCCCTCGTGGCCGTCAATCGGATCTTTCAGTTCGGCGCCGCCGCAGACGTTATCACGCTCGACGATGACGGAACTCCGGGCAATGGAGTGATGCGGCTTTCGAGTGTTTCCTCCAGCGAAACGGTCCACTTCACAAACGCAATCGGTACGGTAATCATCGACGCCGGAGCCGGTGATGATGTGGTGAACGTTCTGGCGATTGACAGCGGTTTCACGGCAGCGATTGAAGTCCGTGGCGGATCAGGTAGTGACCTGATTAACGCGACCGCTGCAGCGAGAGGACTTCGGCTCGACGGAAATACCGGCAACGACACTCTGCAGGGCGGTTCTGGAAACGACACGTTGTTCGGCAATGCAGACGACGATCAACTGCAGGGCGGCGGCGGAAACAATGTTCTTGATGGTGGCGCCGGATCCGATTCGATTGTGGAGTCGGGTGATGTGAATTTTGTCCTGAGTGCAGCGAACCTCAGCGGTGTCGGGAATGACATATTCGTCGACATCGAACAGGCGTCGTTGACGGGAGGAGCATCAGCGAACTTCATTGATGCCAGTCTGTTTACCGGAACGGTTACCGTCGTAGCGGGTGCTGGAAACGACACTGTCATTGGATCAGCGAACGCTGACCAGATCTTCGGTGGTGACGGAAACGACAGTCTCAACGGGGGACTTGGAAATGATCTGGTCAACGGCGAAGCTGACGATGACCAGGGTTTCGGCGGCGATGGTGACGACACGCTGTTGGGTGGCAGCGGTGATGACACGCTCGACGGCGAAGGTGGCGACGACGACATCCGCGGGCACGCTCAGAACGACGTGCTGACCGGCGGCGTCGGTAATGACACAATCGACGGTGGAGCCGGAATCGACCTGCTGAGCGAATATGGAAATGTCAACTTCGTCCTGACGGACGTTTCGCTGACTGGAGCAGGAACCGACTTGCTGACTGGCATGGAAACTGCCGAATTGTCCGGAGGTGTCGATGCCAATCTGATTGACGCGTCTGGATTCTCGGGCAGCAGCACTCTTCGAGGTTTCGCGGGAGCGGACACACTGATTGGTGGGTCGGGCGGCGATGTCCTGATTGGCTACGCTGGGCACGATAGCCTCGTTGGAAACGGAGGCGACGACACGCTGCTTGGCTCAGCCGGCGGCGACACACTGGATGGCGGCGACGGCAACGATCGCTTGCAGGGACAAGGTGGTTCGCGAGATTACCTGCTCGGCGGAGCAGGCAATGACGAACTCGACGGAGGAGCCGGAGACGATACGCTCGACGGAGGTATCGGCCAGGACACGCTGTCCGGCGATTCGGGAAATGATCTGCTTTACGGCAACGATGGCGACGATAGCCTGCTGGGTGGAAGTGGCGCAGATACGCTCAGCGGTGACGCTGGCGACGATACTCTCGTTGGGGGTGACGGCAATGACGTCCTGTTCGGCCTCGATGGTCGAGACGGAATCGATGGCGGAGCGGGAGACGACATTATCAACGGCGGTGGTGGCAACGATTTCCTACTGGGCGGCAGCGGCAACGACACGATGTATGGCGGCTCTGGTTCTGATGTCATGCTTGGAATGTCCGGCAACGACCTGGTAAGAGGGCAGGGCGGATTCGACATTCTTGCTGGCGGCAGTGGATCGGGTGCCGACGCAGGAGACGTTGTCGATGGCGATCCGGGTGAGATCGACGAAGTGTTTTCAATCACGTTGCCAGTCTGGGTCGAATCTGAGCTTTGATCTGATCACTGAGATCGCGAGTCAGATTTCCCCTCGGTGACACCTGACCCGCTGACAAACGGTATCACTTTGAGGTCGCCCTCGTTCGTCACTTCGATGCACACCGCTCCGGATTCGGAAGTCATGATCACGCGTGTGTCCGCACCGTAATGTTCGATGAGTTCTTTGCGATACTCGTCCGATGGCGCACTGGCAATCACCCATTCTGGTAAAGCCCACGCTGCCAGCGCCCGGGGATTGGCATCTGGCTCGCCGTGATGTGGTGCCAGCAGGACATCAATGTTTCTCGGCGGCTGATCGAGCAACTCGCGCAGTCCGTCTTCATCGAGATCGCCCGTCAACAGAATTCGACGGTTGCGATATTCGATTTCGACGACGATGCTCGAGGCGTTGTCCGATTCGTACGACGTTGTCGCGACCGGCTGTAAAATTCGAATCGCGGAATTCTCGTCCAGGTTGATCCTGTCCCCTCGCGCGACGATCTGCGGATCGATGCCAAGTTCAGCTGCGCGCTCAAACATCAACAGCGTTAGAGGCTGTTTCGCGTCAGGAAAATGCCGGGAGCAGAAGAGTCTCGCCACGGGAACCGTGTCGAGCAGAACAGGCACTCCGTTGTAATGATCGACGTCTGAATGCGAGATGATCAACGCATCGACTTTCGAAACGTCGCGGTTCCACAGAGCATCTTCGAGCACTCCCGCAGAGAACTCGCCGCCGCCACGACTTCCAACATCGTAGACGAGCGTTTGCCCCGATGGAGTTTCCACCAACACGGAAAGTCCGTGACCGACTGACAGAACCGAGCAGCGAAGTGATCCCTCGGCTCGGTCCGCCGGAATTAGTGTCAGACCGAAAATGAGCCACATCCCGACGCTGCACCAGCAACGCTGTGGTCGGTGTCGCAATGTGGTGGCGACCATGGCGAACGCGATAACTCCGTAGAACGCGATCAACCACCAGGCGGGAGGTGCGGGAACATAGGCATGTCCGAGGTCAATCGATGCGGCGAAGTTGACGGTTGTGATCAGTGCTCGCAGAACCCAGCCAAACACAATGGCAAACGGCACAGCGATTGTTTCCGACAGAATTCCGAGCAGGATCGAAGCGAAGCCGAAACATAATCCCGCGCCGACAAACGGAATCAACACCACATTGATCAGCAACCCAGCCGGCGACACGACGTGGAATATGGACACAACAAGTGGTGTCGAGATCGCCCAGACTCCGCCTGACAACAGCCAGGCGGAACCAAGTGTTCTCGCCACAGACCGGAGCGGTCGAAGCCACGGGTGCCGCAGATCTTCGATGACAGAACCACCATTGCTTGCCTGCAAAACAGTGGAGTTCGCCGCGTTGCTCGTTTTGTCGCCGGCCACGGCAACGTCTGGTTCACCTTCGGTACGGCGAGTCAACGTTGTCAGCCAGAAAATGACAGCCACCGCGAGGAACGACAGTTGAGAGCCCACGTCGAACAGGTTTGTCGGGTTCATGGCAAGAATCACGATGGCCGCGACCGCAAGACTGTTGGCCGAGAATGCAGGCCGTCGCGTCAGCCTGGCAAGACTCCAGATGAGAATGATTACGAAGGCGCGAATCATCGGTGGGCGGCAGTCGGCAACCTGTAGATAGACAAACAGGATCACCAGTGACACCACGACTGATTGCCGACCGGTAAGCTGCATAGCGCGGCCGAGCAACAGCAGGAACATCATCAGAATGCCGATGTGCAAACCGGAGATCGCCAGCAGGTGAATCGTTCCGCTTTCGACGAACGCAACGCGCAGGTCTCGATGTAAAGTTGATCGATCACCGAGCAACATGGCGTCAGCAACCGAGCGGATGTCTTCCGGAAGCGCCGACTGCAGGACGGCTTCGGCGCGGGCTCTGAGTACGCGTCGCGCCTTCTCGACGAATGATGCACTGGCTTGCACAACACGGATCAGTTCCGGCTGTCGAACTCGAATGATCCCTCGCACTCCGATGCTGCGACTGAGTGCTTCGACATCGAACCCGCCTGGATTCAGCACCGGTCGATTTGCCTGAGCCCAACCCTGCACGTCAACCCGGTCGCCGGCGTTGACGTTACTCAAGGTTCCGTCGACGAGAATTCGCAGACTTCCCGAGACAGTTCGTTGTCCTTCGCTTGTGTTGAGCGTCAAGATGTTGAGACAAAACTGAGTTGACTCCTGGCGAGGCGGCCCCGAGCCGAACGGCTCTTTCCTGGCTGGAGTCACGACTGGAGCAGAAGCAACAATTCCTTCACAGCGAACCAGCACGCGTTCCTGCGACAGGAGTGGAGCGATGTCTGTGGCAGGCAGGCTGTGCCAGATCAGATGATGATGAATCGCGCTGACGAATCCGCAGATCACAACGACCGCGACCGCCGCTGCGTGCATCCGCCGTGCTGTCTGGAAGAAAATCCACGCAACGCAACCGACGGCAAATCCCAGGAACAGGGAAGTCGTTGACAACGTCGCGTTGCGATCCACAAGAATCCCGGTCGCCAGTCCCAACATGATCGTTGCCGCTGGTAACCTTCCGAATGGCCGGGTCACGCGTGGGCTGATGATTGGCTCTGCGCTGTGTCCAGACTCGCAATCAACGCCGTGGTTCTCATGCGAAGCAGGCAGCGTTTCTGAAAAATGCAGAGGTTCGTTCAAGCATCACCCCTTGCAGCGCTCATCCCAATTCCAGAACCGTCGGTGACGCCGCTGGTTCACAGTCCGGAGATTACTCGTCGGTCTTTGGCGGAACGCCATTGACAGGAATAGCATCCCAATCACGCTTCAATGGTCCGACCATTAGATGGGCGATGCCGCCTACGGCAAGCAATCCGCCGAGGAAGTATCCCGCTTCAGCGTGGCCACTGGATGTTGAATCCAACGCGTGCGCAATGATCCCCGCTCCGACAAGAACTGAAGCCGCAAAGATCAGAATTGCACCAACAATGGCTCGCACGTGTGGACTCCTGTGGGTTCACTCTCAGTCGTCGACGTCGTCAGAATCTTCCTCATACAACTCCAATGCTTCATCGCCGGGAAACGCAAACGTTGCTTCCAGCTGGTTGAGCTGTTGTTTCAGCTCTTCGTCGGACGCGTAAGTGCCAGCTTGCTGACTCTGACGAAACTGCAGTTCGTAGTCGGCCAGATTGGCCTGGAGTTCAGCGAGGTCGTCCGGTTTCATCCGATCAATGAACAGAATTCCGTCGAGATGGTCGTTCTCGTGCTGAACGACTCGTGCCAGAATTTCCGAACATTCCATCTCGAATCCGTCGCCGTCGAGACCGTAGGCTTCGAGGACAATTTCTTCCGCCCTGGCGACGTCACCGTAGAGTTCCGGAAGGCTCAAACACCCTTCTTCACCTTCGACGCTGCCACGTTTGCGGGTGATTTCCGGATTGATGAAGACAAGCTCTTCGTCCGTTTCATCTGGATCGGCAGTCGTGTTCACCACGAAAAACCGATACGGAAGCCCCACCTGCGTGGCCGCCAGCCCGATGCCGCGAGCTTCGTACATCAGGTCAAACATCGTCCGTACGGTCGCGTGGAGCCCCGGCGTAATTTCCTTAATGGGCTTGGCTTTCCACCTGAGAACCGGATGTCCGTACTTCACAATCTCCATGGGAATCATGTCTTTCGGTCTGTCGCTGATGGGCCGTCCGGCGCTTGCCGCCGCAACTGCGTTCGAAGCTGAATCAAAAATCGGCTTCAGAGTATAGCGTCGCCTTGAACATGGTCGAGTAGTCCAAACAAGTACCGATAATCCACGATTCACTGGCTGACCACGACTTCAGAGGACTTTTGCTGGCGCGATCTGGTATGCTGGCTGGACTTTTCCGTACCGCCCCGCCTTCCCTCATCCTCTCTCAGGCTCCCGCCATGAAGAATGCTGAAGCACTTCGACGTGACCTCAGCCGTCGCCAGTTTCTGGGACGCAGTGCTCAGAACGCCGCCGGAGTTGCCGCCGGAATGGTCGGACTGTCGTCTACGGTCGCCCGAGCCGACAGGAGCACTCCTGTACGGATCGGCGTTATCGGAGTTCGCAACCAGGGTCGCACACTTGCTTCCGCGCTGGCGAAGATGTCCGATGTGAATGTCGTTTCGCTGTGCGATGTCGACTCCAATCTGCAGGCCGCAGCGATGACGTCGGTCGTCGAGTTGCAGGACACTGCTCCACGCTGGGAATCAGATTTCCGCAAAGTGCTGGACGATCCTCAGGTCGACGCCGTTGCGATTGCTACTCCCGATCACTGGCACGCGATCATGGGTGTGCTCGCCGCACAGGCCGGGAAAGACGTTTACCTTGAGAAGCCGGTTTCGCACACGATTGAAGAAGGGCAGAGGTTGCTCGCCGCCGCTCGCAAGCACGACTGTGTCATGCAGACCGGGCTCCAGCAGAGAAGCGGCTCGCATTTCCAATCGGCAGTTGATCTGGTTCAAAGCGGAAAGCTCGGCCATGTGCGGCTGGCGAAAGCCTGGGTCGCGCACTCGCGAAAATCATTTGGCCAGCGGCCGGACGAGGACGTTCCGCAGGGAGTCGATTACGACCTGTGGCTGGGACCGTCGACCGAACGACCGTTCAACGTCGACCGCTTCCACCATCACTGGCAGTGGTTCAACGATTACGGAACCGGGGAACTCGGCAACTGGGGAGTTCACTTGCTGGATGTAGCTCGCTGGGGACTGAAGCTTGAACTGCCCGAACGAGTCAGCGCGTCAGGTGGGAATTACATCTTCAACGGCGCCCAGGAAATGCCGGACACGCTTGCCGCGACGTTCCATTACCCACAGCATACGATCCTCTGGGAACATCGTTTGTGGAGTAACCACGGACTCGAAGGCCGCGGTTCGGGAGTTTCCTTCCACGGCGAACAGGGCACGCTTGTCGTCGATCGAAGCGGCTGGAAAGTTTACGATTCGAAAGAGCGACTGACCTCAGACACCAGCGACCAGATCAACGCTCACCTGCGAAACTTCATCGACTGTATCAGAACCCGTCAGCACCCGAACGCTGATATCGAGATCGGCCATCTGAGCACCACACTGTGCCACCTCGGCAACATCGCGTGGAAACTGAACCGCGAAGTGCAGTTCGACTCGGCATCGCAGACCTTCGGCAATGACGCGGACGCGAATCTGCTGCTCACAAAGACGTACCGTGATCCCTGGAAACTTCCTGAGGTCTAAGGAAGTTGCCCGGGCAATTCCCCGAATTTGAATCGAGAAGACGAATTCGAATAGTGAAGTGAATCGAGCGGCAATCTTCGTCATTCCCGCGGAGGCGGGAACCCAGAATACCACGGACAACTGGTTTCCCGCCTGCGCGGGAATGACGTGGCTGGCATTCAGAAACTTAATTTCGAAACGTTTCCAGCGGGGGCCAGTTCACCACAACCAAAGCGAGTCAGCAGCCCTCACCGAATGATGATTCATCCTGTCGCTGATCGCCGGCCATCCTGGCCAGGCCACCCGGCGATCAGCGGACCGAACGTCATGAGCAATCAATCTCACGATCCCCCGGAAAACTTTGACCGCGTGCGCTACCTGGAACCAGTCACGATCCGACTTTACGGCTTCAAAGAGATTTCATTGCCGACCTACCTGATGTGGCTTCTGATAACGATTCTGGTGGTCGTCGTGTTGATCGCTGGTTGCTATGAAATCATGCATCCGCAGACGGCAATCGGGGAACGCATCCGACGGTCACAGGCTCGGGAACGCTGGGTTCTTGACACGATCGCCTGGGGACCGACGTTCCTGTGGGCCGGGATTATCTTCGAGGTGTTCGAAGCCGCGTTTGTGATCTTCGCCTTCCGTCGTCGCTTCAAGCAGCTTCGCGACGAGGATTGATGCCGCCTGAACCACCGTTCCTTGCGACACTTCCTGGCCCCGGCTAAGTTGCCTGACCCTGCGCAAAACACCACACAAACTTCAGCCGCTGCGAGCCCGTTCTGCTCATCAGATTCGCTCGTCTCGGGAAAGGAATCATCTCACGTGACTGCTTCGGCTAACTATCTGCACGGGCTTTTCGGACTGGATGGACTCACGGCTGTCGTCATCGGCGGCACGGGTGTTCTGGGTGGCGCATTCTGCGATGCGCTCGGCGGCGCGGGGGCGCACGTCGTGGTTGTCGGTCGAACGTTGAAAACCGATGCGGAAACCGGAAAGACTGTGGTCGATCGCATTGTCGACGCCGGCGGCTTAGCCGAGTTCTTCAAAGCCGACAGCACCAGCCGCGAAGACGTCGAAGCGATCGTCGCTCACTTGAAGGCGTCCGGTCGCGAAACCAACGTGCTGATTAACGGAGCGGGGACGAACTCAGCGACGCCCTTCCTGGAAATCACCGACGACGAGTGGGACAACATTCTCAACACGAATTTGAGAGCCGTTCGACTGGCCTGTCAGATTTTCGGCAAAGACATGGTCGAACGAGGAACGAAGGGTTCGATTATCAACATCGCTTCTCTCAGTGGCGTGATCCCTCTGTCGCGAGTCTTCACCTATTCGGCGTCGAAGGGTGCGGTTCTCAACCTGACAAAGAATCTCGCTCGCGAATTTGCGCAGCATGGAATTCGAGTCAACGCTCTGTCGCCCGGCTTCTTTCCTGCCGAGCAGAACAGGAAAGTGCTGACTCCGGACCGAGTCGAAAGCATCCGCAATCACACGCCGACAATTCGTGAGACACCCGGCGATCCTCGCAGTCCGTTCGGAACACCCGACGAGCTGGCGGGAGCCATTCTACTGATGGCTGCTCCCAAAGCTGGCAGCTTCCTCACCGGAGAGAACATCGTCGTGGACGGCGGTTTCCTGTCCATGACCATCTGACACGGCTGGCGTCGAGCGTGCCACACACAGGCTGACCAGTCCACGGGCTGATCAGTCACAGGCTGATCTGACATGTCTGCGGAATCCGACATCGCTATCGAGGCTGCGGGACTTACCAAGCAGTACCGCGTCTATCGAAAACGCGAAGGGCTGGGAGCAGCGTTCAAGGGTCTGTTCAAACGCGAATTCAAAATCGTCGAAGCTGTGCGCGACGTTTCCTTTCAGATCGAATCTGGTGAGATGGTCGCGTTTCTTGGCCCGAACGGAGCTGGCAAGACGACGACACTGAAACTGCTGTCCGGTTTGATTTACCCAACGGCTGGCGAAGCCACCGTGCTCGGACATGTCCCGTGGCGTCGTGAGAATGCTTACCGTCGACGCTTCTCGCTGGTCATGGGGCAAAAGAACCAACTGTGGTGGGATCTGCCGGCGCAGGAGTCGTTCCGGCTCCACAAAGAGATCTACCGCATCCCGCACGACGACTTCGATCGACGCATGGACGAACTGACGTCGCTGCTCGAAGTGAAGAAACTCGTCGGTCAACCGGTGCGTGAGTTGTCACTGGGTGAGCGGATGCGGATGGAACTGATCGCCGCGCTGCTGCACCGTCCGGATGTCCTGCTGCTGGACGAGCCGACCATTGGACTTGACGTCGTCTCTCAGCGTCGCGTGCAGGAATTTCTGAAGCACTACCAGAAACAGCAGGGCATCACGGTCATCCTGACCAGTCACTACATGAAAGACGTCGAAGCGCTCTGTCAGCGAGCGATCATCATCAACGAAGGCGAACTCAAGCACGATGGCCCGATCGCAGACATCGTGGACCGCTTCAGCCGACACAAAATCATCGAGTTGCAGTTTGCCGGAACGACCATCCCGGACGACCTCGACCAGTACGGACGAGTCTTCGACACGCGCGCCCCGCGAGCGAAGCTCGAAGTCGACCGTAATCGCATCCCGGAGATCCTGACGTCCGTCCTCTCGCGTTACACCATCGAAGACGTCAGCGTTCAGGAACGGCCTCTCGAAGAAGTCATCGCCGAATTGTTCACAAGTCACCGTGCAGAATCGGACGCCAGGTCCGCATCGTAGGTCAGGCACTGCCTGACGGAGTCCCCATGCAAACTTTCCAGGAAATGGCTGCGTCCCGGCGGGAGTGGATCGCCGACGTCCTGATTCCCTGGTCTCGACAGGCGAGCTTCGGTGATCTCCGCGAAGCCGAACACGACTGGATCAACATCGCCGGGCGTGTCGATCCTGCCGCCACACTCTGGACCTGGGCCTGGAGCCGCTTTCCGTGCCTCGTTCACGAACGACTTCCCGGCGTCAATGAAACGCTGGAAGTCCGCATCGTCTTAACCAGTGGCAAGACCATTGTTGGCTATCCGGATAATCGAGAATCAGCTCGCGGCCAGCTCATCCTGACCGTCGCTGCTGCCGACGGCGGATTCGAGCAAAGCGGCCCACACAACATCGACGCCGTCGTCTCGGCTGAACTTTCCCACCCCGACCAGACTGCGGAACGCGAAGACATCCCTGACCGGCCAGTCACGACACTGCCGCCCAACATCCCTGACGATCAACGCGTGTAGTGTCCGGGTCCCGCCAGTCAGGCTACGCCTGAAGGAATCGGGAATGGATGATTGCTATTGCCGACTTCGAATCGAATTTGGTCAGGCCCTGCCTGACTTACCTGAAATTGCTGAACCCCGACCATGACTGATCCATCTGGTGTCTCACTGGACCTCAACTTCCGAGCCACGCTCCCTCAGCGTAAAGATGTGCCGATCGGCTGTGTCGGGGCTGGCTTTATCATGGCTGACTGCCACCTGGTCGCGTATCGCGAAGCGGGCTTCAACCCGGTCGCGATTACGTCGCGAAATCGGAGCACTGCGCAAACCGTCGCGGATCGACATTCCATTCCAAAAGTCTACGACCACTACGAAGAGCTGCTGTCCGATCCGGAAATAGAAGTCGTCGACATCGCTGTCCCGCCGGACATTCAGATCGATGTGGTCAAAGCCGCCGTCAAACAGGCCAGCCACGTGCGCGGCATCCTCGCGCAGAAGCCGCTGGGCGTCGATTACACGCAAGCTGTCCAGATCGTGCGGCTGTGCGAAGACGCTGGCATCACGCTGGCCGTGAATCAGAACATGAGATACGACCAGTCGATCCGAGCGTGTCGCCATCTGCTTGACCGAGGCGATCTCGGCGAGCCGGTGTTCGCCTCGATCGAAATGCGAGCGATTCCGCACTGGATGCCCTGGCAGGAGCGACTCGGCTGGGTCACGCTCCGCATCATGAGCATCCATCATCTGGACGCGTTCCGATTTCTGTTCGGAGATCCGACGCGCGTCTTCTGCAGCGTGCGAAAGGATCCTCGTACCGCAAAGAAGTTCGACCACCTGGACGGCATCTGCCTTTACATTCTGGAATACGACAGCGGTTTGCGAGCATCGGCCTGGGACGACGTCTGGACCGGACCTGCGCTGGAAGGTTCCGAAAGCGACATCGGCATCAACTGGCGAGTCGATGGCACCGCAGGTCTCGCCAAAGGGACCATCGGCTGGCCGAGCTATCCCGCACGAACGCCCAGCACGCTCGACTTCACCACGACAAAGCATCCGGGTTACTGGTTTCAGCCGCGCTGGAAAGACGTCTGGTTCCCTGACGCGTTCGTGGGTCCGATGGCACAGTTGCTGGTCGCTCTGGAAACAGAGACGGAACCGGAAATCAGCGGTCGAGAAAACCTTGGCACAATGGCGCTGGTCGAAGCCTGCTACCGCTCTGTCGAAGAGCACCGCGCTGTCCTGATTGACGAAATCAGTGAGACCTGCGTGTGATCAGGAATCGTTCAGTGTTCCGGGCGAATCAGACGAATAGCCAGCGCCAGTCGCGAGTCGTCTTCAGGAAGCACGCTGCGAACGTCGAGCAGAACTTCATCGTTCTGAATTCGAACAAAAACTCCGATGCGGCCTGTACGAAGCCTTCGCGCCAGCTCATCTGCGGACAACTTTTGATGCCGCAACGCGATGACGACCGTCGGCAGTTCGACCGTCGGCAAAGACCCGCCGCCGACCTGAGCGACGTCGTCACGGATGCTGAGACTTAAGCCAGGCACGTCGGCGATCTCGGCGACAATCGTTTCGGCTCGCTGCTGCAATTCCTCCGCCGTCGCAAAGAGCATCGCCTGTGTTGGGATTTCGGAGCGAGCTTCATCGCGAGTGTACGATTCCAATGTTGCTCCCAGGGCGGCGAGAGTCAGCTTGTCGACTCGCACCGCTCGGGCCAGTGGGTGGTTTCGGACCTTCGCGACGGCGTCGTCACTGCCGATAATGATTCCGCACTGCGGACCCCCGAGCAGCTTATCGCCGCTGCCCAGCACCACGTCCGCCCCCGCAGCAATGCTGTGCTGAAAAGTCGGCTCGTACGGCAAACCGGCCTCTGTGGTGTCGAACAACGCGCCGCTGCCGATATCGTCGATCGCGAGCACTCCGTATTCGCGAGCCAGCGCGAACATGTCCGCGTCATCAGGTTTTGACGTGAAGCCGACGACCCGGTAATTCGACGTGTGGACGTGCATGATCGCTGCCGTGTCCGGTCCGATGGCTCGCTCGTAGTCTCTCAGACTGGTGCGGTTGGTCGTGCCGACTTCACGCAGGATCGCGCCACTGAGTTCGAAAATCTCCGGCAGACGAAACGAGCCGCCGATCTCAATCAGCTCACCGCGTGAGATGATCACTTCCCGGTTGGCACACAGCGCCTGCAATGTCAGCAGTGTCGCCGCCGCATTGTTGTTGACGATCAGAGACGACTCGCAGCCGGTCAGCAATTGCCAGATGACGTTGAGCTGGTATCCGCGATAACGTCGGTCGCCGGTGGCGATGTCGACTTCAGCATTACACGCGCCGGCAGCATCCTGGAGAGCCTGCTTCGCGCCGGCAGACAACGGCGCTCGCCCGAGTCCGGTGTGCAGAACAATGCCAGTCGCATTGATGATTCCTTTGACACGTTCCAGGTCGGCCTTTCGTGCCAGACCGGCCACGATCTCCAGCAACTCGATTCGCAACAGGTCGCGCAGTGCCGCGGCGTCTTTGCTGTCATCGTTCGAAGCTGGCTGACGCTCGCTCTGCCCGCGCAGTGACTCGCGTTTTCCGTCGATCGCCTGTCGCACCCATGAAGTAACGACAACACGACCCGATCCAGAGATCAGCTCGATAATCGCTGGCTGTTCCAGCAGGTCGTTGACGGATGGAAGGTATCTGAGCATCGTCGACAATCAGTTTCCAGGGTTGATTCGAGAGTCGCTCGTTACTGCTGACTGGTGAGCAGTCCTGCGTCGCGGCACCAGCCGATGGCCGCCATCATGCCAGTTTCGAAGTCGATTTTCGGCTCGTAACCGAGTTCTCGTTTGGCTTTCTCGATACTGAAGTCAAGGTTCAGTCCGAGGAACTTGATCCGAGCGTTGTTCAACAATGGCGCTTCTTCCTTGTCGAGAAGTTTCCAGGTGCTTTCCATCAGTCGGGCCAGAACTTTCGCGACACCCAGCGGCACGCTTTTCGTCGGGTTCGGATATCCGGACAGGTTGGCGATCGTGGAAATGAACTGCCGTTTGGTCACGAGCGCTCCGTCTGTGATGTTGAAGACTTCGCCAATCGTGTCGTCCTGTGCCAGAGCCAGGAACACGGCATCGACGAGGTTTCCGACATAGGTATTGTTCAGCAGCGTCTGGCCGGTGCCGAGAAACTTGAATCCCTGCATTCGTAGCCGGTCGAGAATTCTCGGCAGCACGGTGCGGTCGCGCGGACCATAGATGAAACCAGGGCGCAGAATCGTCGCCGGTAAGCCGTCTTTTTCGATGTGATTCTGTACGAGTTGTTCGGACTCGGCTTTGGTCAGCGTGTAACCGTCGATGCCTGACAGACTGATCGGGTGCGACTCGTCCGTGCCGTGGTGGTCGCGAGCCTCGTAAACGCCCAGCGAGGAAATATGCACGACTCGCTTGAGAGTCCCGTTGCCCTCGGCCGCTTTCAGCAGGCTGTCCGTTCCGAGCAGGTTGACGCGACGGTAGTCGTCGATCGGTCCCCAGTCTCCGACCTTTGCCGCGCAGTGGACCAGCGCGGTGACTCCTTCGAGCGCCCGGACGTGCGAGTCGTGGTCGGACAGGTCGCCGTACACGAGTTCGACGTGCCATTCGTTAAGCAGTTGCTTGTCGCTCGATTCGCGCACCAGCGCTCGCGTGCGGAGGCCCATCTCGCGAGCTCGTTGTGCGACGTGGCTGCCAACCAGGCCAGTCGCCCCGGTGACAAGCAACAGATCATCAGACTGAAACTCCACAATGATTCTCCAGAAGTGCTTCTGCTGTAACGATGTTGCATTAAACGCAGACGGTAGCTCAGGCCGTCGCAAAAGAAAACGGCCAGCTGCCTGGTGCAGCTGGTCTGAGTACCGCCGTTGATTTTCTGTGACGCGACGTTCCGGTTGATTTCTCTGCTGCCCCGCTCGGTTGTCGGATCGTCTCCTCGGGCGTGATTTACGGCTTCGGGCTGACGAACCGATGACGTGGTTGAACACCTCGTCCTGGAAGTTCGACTCCCGCGATTACTCAGAAAACGGAATCCCGCTCCACCCGCCAATCCCAGATAGTCCTGTCTACTATCCTGCTGTTCATACGCCAGCATCCTTGATCTTTATGCGATGCGCACAGCAAGATGGAGAACTGGAGCATGAACGAACGGCCTTCACAGTCATTTCGTTGAAAGACGAGCCATGATGCAGCGATCAAGCCTTGCTGTCTTCCTGATTATCGCACTGCCTGGTTCTGGAGCCGGATCGGCGGTCGTTGCCCAGGACAACGCTGCTCGCGAGTCACGTGGGTTGGTGGCTCTGTACGACTTCTCGGAAGGCAGTGGAACCACGGTAAACGATCGCTCGGGCGTGGGTCAGGCAGTGGACCTGAAGATCAACAAGCCGGACAGCGTGAAGTGGTCGAGCGACGGGCTGTCGGTCACGCAGTCCACCGAAATCGTGTCACAGCAACCCGCTCGGAAGATTATTGATGCGATTCGCAAATCGAACGCACTCAGCATCGAAGCATGGTTGAAGCCAACGAATTCAAAGCAGGCCGGACCGGCACGGATTGTGTCGATCTCGAAGAATTCCAGCGAACGGAACATGACCCTCGGTCAGGACGGCGATCTGTTTGACGTTCGACTTCGAACGAGCGGCACCAGTACGAATGGGATCCCTTCCACAAGCTCACCAAAGAAGTCGCTTCAAGTCCGATTGACCCACGTGGTCTATTCACGCGACCAGGCCGGAGCAACCACGGTTTATCTTGACGGCAGACAGGTCGCGAAAGGCAAGGCGTCAGGAAACCTGGGGAACTGGGACACGGATCAGAAGCTGTCTTTGGCAAATGAGATTACCGGCGATCGACCGTGGCTCGGTGAACTGCAGATGGTCGCGATCTTTGACCGCGTACTGTCTGCCGGCGACGTGCAGAAGAACTTCGCGGCTGGTTCCAAAGCCGGTTCCCATTCGGCCGAGGAACGAGCGGCTGAGACGCGGCTGACTGCTCAACGGAAGGTGTTTGATACACAGATTGCTCCACTGCTGGCTGAGCATTGCATCGAGTGCCACGATCCTGCAATTCGCAAAGGTGGACTGGATATCTCTCGCAGAACCACGGCGTTGATCGGAGGTGAGAGCGGCAAAGTCATCACGCCGGGGAAAGCGGCCGGCAGTGTGTTGTGGGAATCCGTCGCGGCCAATGAAATGCCGAAGAGTCGTCCGCCACTCTCTGCAGAAGAAAAAGCGACACTGCGGGCGTGGCTCGATGACGGTGCCGAATGGCCAGTGGAAGTCATCGATCCGGCGATCTATCTGCACGAGGGACATGCAGGCGAAGTGTGGGTTCAACGGCTCACCGTGCCGGAATACATCGAAACCGTTCGCAGCGCCGTCGGAGTGGATGTTTCGAAGGAAGCTCGCGAAGTCCTGCCGCCAGATCTCCGAGCTGACGGCTTCAGTAATACGGCGTACAACCTGACCGTCGATCTCAAGCATGTCGAGGCTTATGGGAAGCTCGCCGAGATAATCGTCAGTCGGATGGACGTCCTGCAGTTCGCCGGCAAGTTCTCGAAGAGCCGCAAGCTTTCGACTGACGACACGATGCGAGATCAGGTCGCGGCGATGGGCAAGTGGCTGTTGCGAGGGCCACTTTCGTCGAACGAGATCAATGACTACAGCGGCATCGCGACCACGGTCGCCAGCGCAGGCGGCGACTTCAAAGACGCGATGAGTTATGTCGTCGAGGCGATGATCCAGTCACCGCGTTTCGTCTATCGGATCGAGAATCAACACGGCGACGGTTCACCACGCTCGGTCGGGCAGTACGAACTGGCGTCGCGACTGAGTTACATCATCTGGGGCGGACCGCCAGATGACTCGTTGATGCAGGCCGCTGATCGAGGCGAACTTGCTGACCGTGGGAAGCTGGAGGCTCAGGTTCAGCGGATGCTGAAAGACTCACGCGCTATCGACCAGTCTTTGCTGTTCGTTTCCGAATGGCTCAATCTTGGCCGGCTGTCCAGTCTTCAACCGAATCCTGAGCGGTTTCCGAACTGGAACGCAGAACTGGCAGCGGACATGCGTGAGGAAACGCTGGCGTTCTTCAAAGAGGTTGCGTGGGAGCAGAATCGTCCGCTGGCGGAACTGCTGAGTGCCCAGGTGACATTTGCGACTCCTCGGCTGGCGGCGCATTACGGCCTGAAACCAGGTGGCAAGGAATTGGCCAGGTACGATCTGTCATCGGTGCCCGGTCGCGGGGGACTGCTGACTCAGGGCAGCGTACTGACGATTGGCGGAGACAACGCATCCATGGTGTCACGTGGCCTGTTCGTGCTGCATGACCTGTTGCGTGGCACGGTTAATGCCCCACCACCGTGCGTCAACGTGGTTCCCCCTCCCACCAGAACAGGCCTGACGCAGCGTGGAATCGCCGAGGGCAGGGTTGCGAACGAAAACTGTGGTGTGTGTCACGTTCGCTTTGAACCGCTGGCGTACGGTCTGGAAAAGTTCGACGGCATCGGGGCGTACCACGAACAGGACAAACATGGAAATGCGATGCGTGAGGACGGCGACCTGCTGTTTCCAGGTGATGCAGAACCGATCCACTATCAGTCTTCTGCTGAGTTGATGAAGCTGCTGGCTGCCAGCGATCGCGTTCAGGAAAGCCTTACCTGGAAAGTCACGCAGTTCGCTCTCGGTCGCCCTCTGATCGCAGCCGACGCTCCTGTTGTGGGGCGACTTCACAAGGCCGCTCAACAGGGCGGAGGGACGTACTCCAGCCTGATCACGGCTATCGTCCTGAGTGATCTCGTTCAGTTAACGAGAGTGCCATATTGATGAATTCGTTTTCCAGTCTGTTACGACACCCGTCCGATCAGAGACTTATGCCATGACTCATCGAACACTTTCCCGTCGCACGATGCTCAAAAGCGTGAGCGCTGCCACGATAGGTATGCCGTTTCTGGAAGAGATGCTGGGCTCGTCGGCAAGCGCCGCTCCACCAGCAACGGTTCCGGTGCGAGCGTTTAATGTGTTCTTCGGGCTGGGTATCCCGGCCCCGCTCCAGACCGAGGGATTCGAAGGAGTGATGGAGCCGCTCAAGCCGCTGCGTGAGAAGCTGTTGATCATGCGTGGCGTCGATCATGTCCGCTGCGACGAGAAGGGAATTAACGCGCACTACGACGGAGCGACCGCAGCGTTTACGGCCGAGCCACCTGACGGCGAAGCCAAGGCTGGCGGCGGGTCCATTGATCAGATGATTCGACTCGCCCACTACCCGAATGGAATGCCAGCCGGAATGGTGCCCACGCTGGTCGGTGGCACGTTCTTTCGTCGCAGCCGGGTTGGTCGATATGTCCATAGCTACAACCTGGACGGCACCGTGGCCGCGACGATGCAGGAGCGGCCCCGCGATGTCTTCGAACGAGTGTTTGGGACCGTGGTCTTTGCAGGCGACCCGAAAGACGTGTTCCGCCAGAGACTTCAACGCAGCGTGCTGGATACAGTGGTCGGCCAGTACAAGTTTTACACCGGCGAAAACTCACCATTGGGGGCTACTTCAAAGGGACGGGTTGCTGAGCATCTCGAACGAATTCGTGAGTTTGAACAACGAGCCTACGCGATGCAGCGTAAAGTCGATGGAGCACCGGACCTGCCGCCGGATTCTCGATTGCTGCACGGCGGCGCGGCGGATCCCGGCGGCGAAGGCATCGACATCACACTTGAAGAGCTGACCACGGAATGGCGCTTGATGGCCGACCTCTATGCTCTGGCGATTCAGACAGACCGCGTGCGATTCGGGTCGCTGACGTTTCTCGCTGCCGGTGAGCGAATCCGACTGAAAGGCGATTACCACTATGACGGTCGCCAGGTATTTCAGTTCGACGACGCCGCTCAGCACAAAAAGTCTGGCTCCGGCGGTTGCAGTCACGAGTGGTGGCACAAGTTCAATGAGAAGAACAGGAACGAGCAACTACGGGCGCACGCCCATATGAAACTGAACGAGGTGGCGTACTTCCTGAAACAGCTTGACGGTGCCAACTCGGTGGAAGCCAACGGTCGCACGATTCTCGATAATTCGCTGATCACGATCTCGACGGAATCCGGCGACGGTCGGCACAACGACGTGAAGCGCGAGCTGTCCGGTGTCTTTCACTGCATCGCTGGAGGCGGGGGACGCTTCAAGACCGGTCACATTCTGGACGTGAATGCGGAAGGCCTCGACGTCTACAACACAATGCTCAGTGGAATGGGTGTTCCCGGAAAGCTTGGCCCGAAAGGGCGGGAAGCGGTCAGTATCGACGCGATTCGTGCCTGAATGTTTCGGGCTTGCAGCCTGGCGCTCGACGTTAGAGCGGCGATGTAGAACTACGGCATCGCGTTCTTCGTTCGCGTGAACAGGTCGAGCGTTGTATCGCCAACGATGCCGATTCCCACCAGCGCGGCAAAAATCACCAGACTGAGCATAAACAGGTACTCGACCATCGTTGGTCCGGATTCGTCTTTCAAGAATCGCTGCACGCTCAGCATGAACTCTCGCATTGCGAATTCCCGTGGTCGAAGGCTGCACCGTGTGACCGATCGAGTTGCTATCAGGCATCACTGATGAGTTTCTGCAGGCCGATGTGGCGTTACGGCAACATTCACCGTGTTCCTTGATATGCTTCTTGCCTTCGATGCACCTCTCGTGCCGGGACTGGTCCTGGCTGAGTCAACTACTGAAAAAGAGAAGCGGCAATGAACTGGCAGCGAATCGGAGCACTGAAATCCGTCGATGAATTCCGACAGTACCTGTCGAACCTGAAGATCGACCTGCCACTGGATGACGAACCACTTTCGGCAGCTCAAGGCTCTCCGCTGGCCGACCCGATCACCATCGGCGGCTTCACCGTGGGAAACCGCTGGTGCGTGCATCCAATGGAAGGCTGGGACGCAACTCCCGACGGACGACCGAGTGACCTGACAATCAGACGCTGGAAGAACTTCGGCCTGTCCGGTTGCAAACTTATCTGGGGCGGTGAAGCCTTTGCGGTACAGGCAGATGGACGAGCCAATCCGAATCAACTGCTCAACCGCCCCGAAAATGCTACCGCGATGCGCGATCTGCTGAACACGTTGACAAGTGCTCATGCCGAGCGCTTCGGTAGCTCGGCAGTGGATAACCTGCTGACAGGATTGCAGCTGACGCATTCCGGACGATTCTGCAGACCAAACAGCAAAGATCAGCTCGAACCTCGAATCGTTTATCACCACCCTGTACTTGATCCGAAATTCGGCATCGCCGCGGACGACGACTCTGTTGTGCTCAGCGACGACGACATCAAACGCCTGATCGAATCGTACATTTCCGCGGCCCGACTTGCACAAGGTGCGGGATTCCAGTTTGTCGATGTCAAACACTGCCACGGATATCTCGGTCATGAGTTCCTGTCGGCGTTCACTCGACCAGGCCCGTACGGCGGCGATTTTGAAGGGAGAACTCGATTCGTTCGAGAGATCGTTCAGGGGATTCAAGCGGAGTGTCCCGGACTGATGATCGGGATGCGGCTGTCGGTGTTCGATCGACCTCCTTATCACCCGGATCCGGAACGTGCGACGACGGGCAAACTCGGGCCGGGAGTCCCTGACGAATTTCCCTCGTCCGACTATCTGGGGTTTGGATGCAGCCGGGACAACCCACTGGAGATGGACCTGACTGAACCGGTTCTTCTGATCCGGATGTTGCACGACGACTTTGGCGTTGCGATGTTCAATCTGTCGGCTGGCTCGCCGTACTACAACCCGCACATTCAAAGGCCCGCGTTTTATCCACCGTCGGACGGTTATCAGCCGCCTGAAGATCCACTGATTGGCTGCGTTCGGCAAATCGAATCAGTGCGGCAGATCAAAGATCAGGTTCCTGAAATTCCGATCGTCGGCTCCGCGTGGTCGTACTTCCAGGAGTACCTGCCGCATGCCGCTCAGGCAGCGGTTCGAGCGGGCTATGCCGATTTCGTCGGCATTGGGCGGCTTATTCTGAGTTACTGGGACATGCCGGCAGACGTCCTTGACGGCGAACCAATTCGCACGAAAGCCATCTGCCGAACGTTCAGCGACTGCACTACGGCACCGAGAAACGGCATTATCTCCGGCTGCTTTCCGCTCGACGAAACATACAAAAAGTCACCGGAAGCAGCTGAGCTGAAGCGTGTGAAAGAACTGGTCCGTCAGCGACTTTCGTGACACGCTTCCGAACGGTGGAAACCGGACCTGCGAAAATTCGGCAACTTGTTACGTTCCGGTTTCTCAGCGCTCATCGACGTTATTCCTACGCGGAGGGAATGCTGTTGTTCATACATAAGTCTGAAAACAGATGGCTCTTCGGCGAATTCCTTACAAAGTAGCCAACTCGCTCCGTCGAGATGAGCGGATCGCGGGACCACGCTGCTGAGTCCAGAACGCTTTGCCGTGAGAGTTATCTCGTCGCGAAGAACACTTCCCGGAAGTTGCCAACTGACTGTTGACGGCGACTCATCTCGACGGAGCGAGATGGCTACTCTTTGTATGAACGACAGGAGGGAATGGCGGAACTCAGCCCGGACAACAGAAACGCGAAACGCAGCTTCCTACTGACGAACAATCAGTCTCACTGTCCCTCAATGTAACGCAGTTGAATTCCGGTGTTCGGTAGCTTCTTCTGCAACGCGGCAACGCCCTCTTCCGTTACCGATGTGCGAGTGACCTTGAGATCCTTCAACGAGGTCAGTCCTTCAAGGGCTGGAAGCCCGGCGTCCGAAACCAGCGTGGATCCGAGATGCAGGAACGTCAGACTGTTCATCCCGCTCAGATGTTTCAGGCACGAGTCGGAGATCTGCGAGTTGTCCAGATTCAGCCATTCCATCGATGTCAGCCCAGCCAACTGCTCAACGCCCGGATCGCCGACATAAGTTCGCCACAGATTGAGCCGCTTCAGCTTCGTCAGGTCGGACAGATGAGGCATCCCGGTATCGTTGATCTGGCTGTTCTCGCTGAGGTCCAGGTCTTCCAGAGTCACAACTTTCGACAGGTGAGCAAGCCCTTCATTCTCGATCTGACATTGGGAAATTCGCAGTTTCTTCAGCCGCGGAAACTGGACCATCAGCGCGAGTGCATCGTCGCCGATCAGCGTTTTTGCCAGGTACAACTCTTCCAGCGAATCCAGCCCAGCCAGCTGTTCCAGCCCCTCTTCGCTGACCCAGAGGAAGTCCAGCAGCAATGCCTTGAGATGTTTCATCTTTGCGACATGAACCATCCCGCCGTCGTCGACCGTGGTGACGCCGCTCTCGCCAGACAAACGCAGCGCTTTCAGTTCGGGCAAAGCCGATAACGGCTCCAGCCCGGCATTCGAGATTTTGCAACCGCGAAGGTCAACGTTCTGCAACGTCTCGATCTTGCCCAGCGAAGCCATGCCGGCATCCGTAACGGCCGTTTCGTTCAGCAGCACGGACCGCAATCGTCGCAGGCCAGCAAGATGTTTCAGCGTGCTGTCATCGATCGCGCATCCTCGAAAATCGACTTCGATTGCGAATCCGTCACCGTCGCGCTTCAGCTTCGCGGCGGCTTGCTCCAGCGATGTGATGCCGGCCGCGTCGTCGGGTTCCGATGCCGCGGCAGCAGGCTTCGTCGTTGATGAACCCGACGCTCCGGATGAACCGGTCGTTGATACTGTCGGCTTGCAACCGGAGATCGTCATCAACGTACAAGTGAAAATGATGGCTGTTGTGCAGAACTTCATGAGGCTTCCTTTGGCGTGACTGGTTTTCGAACCAGGTGGTTTCACAAGAGCGATCGTTATAGCAGCCCTGCCGACAACTCTCCACGAGTCGTGCTGGCTGGCTTCGACAGGATCCGTATTGACACCGTCCGCAGACAGCCGTTCTGCTTCGCAACTCTGAGGAAGCAGAACCACTTCGGGCAATTCACTGAATTGCGTTTCATTCTTCTGATTAAGGTAAATCATGGCCTCATCGTTCCTGTTAGCTCAGCCGGGAATGTCTTTCGACGTTCGTCAATTGTTCGTGGACGCCTGCACCTTCGTGACCAGCAAAGGTCTCGACCTGGTGTTCAATCTGGCCGCGGCCATTGTCGTTTATTTTGTGGGCAGATTCGTCGTTGGAATTCTGACAGGACTTCTGGAATCGATTTTCAATCGCGCGAAGGTCGACGAGACTCTTGCCAGGTTTCTCGGGAATATTGCTCGCTACGTTCTGCTGACATTCGTCATCCTGATGGCATTGGAACAGCTCGGAGTAGATACAACCTCAATGGCAGCCATCATGGGTGCTGCCGGCCTTGCGATTGGATTCGCGCTGCAGAGCTCACTGTCCAACTTTGCATCCGGAGTCATGATCATCCTGTTCAAGCCGTTCCGGGTGGGAGATTTCATCGAGGCGGCGGGAACGTCTGGAGTCGTCGAGGAAATCAGCATCTTCAGCACATTGATGAGAACTGGCGACAACAAACAGATCATCGTGCCGAACGGTTCTGTCTACGGCGGCAATATCATCAATTATTCAGCCAAGCCAACGCGTCGAATCGATATGGTTGTCGGCTGCGGGTACGGCGACGACCTGCGTGCGGTGAAAGCGTTTCTCACGATTCTTGTTGAATCTGACGAACGAATCCTCCGAGACCCGGCTCCGGTTGTCGCGGTCTCCGAACTGGGCGACAGCAGCGTCAATTTCGTCGTTCGCCCGTGGGTCAACTCGGCCGATTACTGGGCAGTGCTTTGGGATTTGAACGAGCGAGTGAAACTCGGCTTCGACGAACGTGGTTTCAACATCCCATTTCCTCAACAGGACGTCCACATTCACCAGGCAGCTGGTTAGCTGGACCGCAACGACTGAAAGATCGAGCCGCCGAGATATCCGAACTCGTCGCCTTCTGAAAGCCGCAGCAACTGATTGTATTTCGCCAGTCGCTCGCTTCTTGCCACTGAGCCGACCTTCAGTTGCCCGGCACCAGTTGCCACCACGAGATCGGCGATTGTCGTGTCTTCGGTCTCGCCGCTACGAGCCGACACGACCGGCCAGTAGCCGTTCTGCAAGGCAAGATTCAACGTCCGCAGCGTCTCGGTCAGCGTCCCGATCTGGTTCAGTTTGATCAGAACACTGTTCGCTACGCCTGAGTCGATGCCGCGTTGCAGACGTTCGGGATTCGTTACAAACAAATCGTCACCGATCAGCTGCACTCGGTTCCCCAGCCGCTGAGTTAATTCTTTCCAGCCGTGCCAGTCGTCTTCATCCAGCCCGTCTTCAATGCTGACAATCGGGTAACGATTGACCCATTCTTCAAGCAGGTTGACGACGTCGGATGCAGACAGCTCTTCATCGCCGGTGGCGATCAGCCGGTATATCCCGTCGCGGTGAAAGTGAGAACTGGCAACATCGAGGCCGATGCCGACGTCCTCGCCGGGTCGCAGTCCCGCCGCTTCGATTGCTGCCACTACGAAGTCGAGAGCCTGCTCGTTCGATGCCAGCTTCGGACCAAAGCCGCCTTCGTCGCCGACCAGCACGCCTTCGAAACCAGCCCTGGTCAGCAGCTGGCCCACGTGTTGATAGACCGTCACGATCCATTCGAAAGCCTGAGGGTACGACGTCGCTCCGACCGGCAGAATGAGGTAGTCCTGAAAATCGAGATTCCCTCCAGCGTGCTTGCCTCCGGAAATCATATTGACCATTGGCAGCGGCAGCAGCGAGTCGCCTCCAGGTCCGGTCGTCGAGTTCCCCCGCGCGGCACTGGCCTGCCCGGCGGAGCGATTCGGTGCGTGCTCCAGCCACGCTCGACGAAACTGATCAACCGGTCGCGTTCCCGTCGCCTCGGCCGTGGCATACACCGCCGCCAGCGACGCGCCAAGAATCGCATTGGCCCCGAGCCTCGATTTGTTCAACGTGCCATCCAGCTCAATCAGCAACTGATCCAGGGCCTGCTGATCCGTCGCGTCCTGTCCAATCAGTGCCGAACGGACCTCCGAGTTGACGAGTTCGACCGCGCGTCGAACTCCGAGTCCCTGGAGACGTCCCGCGTCACCGTCTCGAAGTTCGAGAGCCTCGAAAGCTCCCGTACTCGCACCGCTGGGAACAATCGCCCGTCCCGGTCGAGCCCCCTCGCACGCAATCTCAACTTCGACGGTCGGTCGACCGCGACTGTCGAAAACTTCTCGCGCATGAACTCTCTGAATTCGAGTGGAAGCCATGGGTGAGTTGCCAGACGTGCTTGCGGAGTGTCAATGAACTGGTCCGAGCCGCGCATCGTACTCTGCCCCCGTCCATTACACACGAGTATCAAAGTTGCTTTCGACGCTGCAGGGTCTGGCAACAGTTCCTGGTGGAATTTGTCGGCACGCGCTAGCGTCCGGTTGTTGATCGGTTCACACGCCGTAACCTGGGCAATCGCCCCTGTTGTTTATACATAAGTCTGCAAGCGGACCATACTGCGGCGAATCCGTTAAATAGTAGCCATCT
>JAQBWV010000362.1 GCA_027624335.1 Planctomycetota bacterium | reverse complement strand
ATCGCTCATGAGCAACCCACGCCTCGGGCCCCCCGAATTGACACGTCCGGTCGCTACTGGCTGGACCGCATGATTGAGAACGACATTCCGATCGACGATGAAATGGTGATCTACCCGCACAACACAAAACTGTTCGGTAAGCCCGTCCCCATTCAGCGAATCGACGCGTTGCACAGCGCTATTCCCCGTCCGCACTTTTCAGCGCGAGGCGGGCAATCCGGTGTGCTCAAAGCCAGTCCTGCCGTTCCCGATGCACCGTCGCCGGACTCGCCGGATTCCCCCCGAGACGATATCGTGACTGTCCGTTCTGGACGACCATCCCGAAGTCAGGGTGTTCTTGCACAGCAGATCCCAAAGCCCCCACTGACTCCGGCCGCTGAACTCTTTCAAGAGGCTTCGGCGACGCCCGGCGTCATGGACACTGCCGTGTTTGGTGACGCAGCTCAACATGCCGATTCAAGCAAAGCCGATTCACGGGTAACTGATGCGGGAAATGACACTCAAGGACGATCCGCCGGGCCTGGCCGTTCATTTCGGCTCGATACTGCCCACAGAAACGGCGATGTCTCGACCGGGAACCAGGCGGTCACTGCAAACCAGGCGGTCGAAGCAACCGAAACATCTCTGGTGACGCCGGACAGCAACCGAGCGCAGGCGAAGAGTCCGAGCTTCATGAAACAGGATGGCCGAATACGAAGCCGTGAATCAGCAGTCGGGAAATCGGTCTCAGTTCGACCGTCGCCCATATTGGTTCATGGAGCCAATCTGCTGGATCGAATTCTTGCGACCGTTGACAACGATCTGTCCGCTGGACGAAACAATAAAGACGAACGTCAGTCAGACGAACGAGGGAATTCATGACCGCCGCGCTTGACCTTGGTTCATCAGCCATTCGCTCATTGCGTCGCGAAGGTGACGTTCTGCTGTCGCGGACTAGCCGTTGTGTGTACGCCGTCCTGCCCGACTCGCCAGCGCACCAGCGACTTCTCGAACAATGCGGGCTGCAATTCACAACATGCGAAGAAGGCATCGTGCTGCTCGGCGACGGCGCGCACGAACACGCGGAGTTGTTCAAGTCGCCGTGTCAGCCGCTGATGGCTGGAGGTCGTCTTCCCAAAGGCAATCCTCTGGTCCGCCAACTGATCAGCGCTCTCGTTGAAGTCATTCTTCCAATCGCAGGCAGTCGCAACGAGATTTGCAGCCTGACACTTCCCGGCGGAGCGGCACTCGACTCGTCCCGCGACGCACGCGCGGACCTGGAGTTCTATATCCGGCTTGTTCGCCTGCAGGGTTACGAACCGAAACTCGTCCCGGCGAGCCAGGCATTGATTTTGGCTGAACTGGTGCAGAGTGCGTTTACCGGCATCGGCATTGTCTTTGGAGCGTCTGGCTGCGAGGCGATCCTGGCTCATCGAGGTAACCCGATTTGCCATGCTGCCAGCGACCACGGTGGAGAATGGATTGACAGTCAACTGGCGAAAACATTTGGTGCACCTTCAATCGGCGCGGCATCCGATTCCGATGCTGAATCAGGTTCAGCGATCGACCGAGCCTTCGCACGAGAATCACAACTCGCCATCAGGCGGCAACGAGAGCAGCTGACAGGCCGAAGCAACGACTCCCGTGATCGTTTCGCCAGTCAGGTTGAGTCGCTTCTTCAGGACACGATCTATGAATTGTGTGACGCTTTCAGCGCAGAACTGATCCGCAGTCGCCGAGCCAAAGAACTACCGAGTCCTTTGCCAATCGTTTGTGGCGGTGGACTTATCCAGACATCCGGGTTCGGTACGATCCTCGACAGCGTTCTGCAGGAAGTGAATCTGCCCATTCAGACGCTGACACCGCGACTCGTCACAGGAAGTAGTCGCAGCATCGCTCGCGGACTGTTGATCAGCGCCGAGCTGGAAGCCACATCTCGCCCCGCACAGCACGCCGCGTAGAGATGTGTGTTTTTGTAGGGTGTGGCTGGCTCCCTCCATTGTGGCAATGCTCTACCAGCGGCACGTCACAGCCCGAACATGTGGCGGAACGTCAAACAACTTCCGCCATAGAATGTCGGCTGTATTGGCGAAGACGCAAACGCACAGCACCAGCATCCGGCAAAGTGGCGTCAGGGGAATCGCCAACGATAGAATAGCGTCGTGCTTTCTCTCGCTGCTGAAGTACATCAGCACGATCAACGGCAGCAGTTCGCCCAGCGCCTGAGTGATCCTGTCGACCATCTCGCGTTATGTGGCTTCCGAAAAGATCAGTCGATCGAATTCCTGCCGGGGAATAATCGACTCATCACGACCGCTCGCCTTACTGTTCGACAATTTCAAGGCGGTTCCAGTAGCCGTGTTCATAGCTCCATCCGGTGGCTTCGTTCGCCACTTCCACGATGATGCTCTGACCGGCGAAGCGGGACAGGTCGATTTCTGTGTCCAGCCAACCTTCTTTCGCGGTGGTGGCATCGACCATCGAACGAAACAGTTCCTGCCCGGTCGCTCGAACAACCAGTTGCCAGTCTCCTTCCGGATGTCGACCGGCCGAGATCTTCAGGACAGTCTTCTTTCCTGCGACCACCGAATACGGTGCCCGCAACAGACAGGCCTTTTCTTTCGAAACAGGCATCGTGCGACACACCTTCTGGCGGCCCTGATATTCGCCCAGCAACTGCAGCGGCTCGCCAGCGGCCGTCGTGACAAACTGTGGAGCCACCTTCGAAATCACACCGGCGAATCGAAGCGGCTCCCGAGTTTCTACCAGCAGATTGGGATCGTCAGACTTCACCGGCACAACAGTCCCGGATACTTCGTCGATCCATTTGAAGTCACTCTGCTGCCGGAACAGAAAAATCTGATCGAAGTACGCAGGCTCTGCATCAGAACACTGAAACCCGAGACCGGTCACGGTGAACGATCCGAACTCGCCAAACAGATCTCTCTGATTCATCGTCCACGCGACTGGCATCTTTCGATCAAGTCTCATGACAGACTCGACCGGGTCGACAGTGCCGGCGTCGTACTGATAACCAAACTTGCTTCCACGGTTCGTCCCGACCATTTGACTGCGCGGTCTTGTCTGCTCACGTCTGATCATTGAGACGGCGGATGCCTTAGAAATCGCTCGCGGTTTCACTCTGCCGAACTCATTCTCCGGAACGCCAATCGAGCAATCATGCGCCAATTGAAACCCGATTCTGGTCCCGCTCTTCTTCTTCCAGGCGAATCTCAGAAAGCGATACTCACCCAGCTTCGGATACTCACGAACCGCGAAATCGAAACCGGGCAGTTCTGCACTGGACCTGTCTCCCGAGGTCAGCTTCAGAGCGTTTGCCCCATGCTGCGGTTCCTCCGTAGTGAGTGACAATTCGCCTTCGCCGTCTTGAAGATGTGCGATTAAATCGTCGGACTCGTCGAACAGCAGAGCGATGCCCGGCGGGTGTTCGACCAGCACGACTCCTCGCCAGTCCACGAATGATTTCTCGCCAGTAGACACCAGGACAATCTCAATCAGTGACTCGCGTCCCTGAAACTCGGACACCGGAACAAGGATCGGATCTGGAACCAGGCGATTCACTTGCACAGGGACTTCGGCTTCGAGCAGCGTGTGGCCATCCACACGAACATAAACTGTTGCCGCGTCCGTGCTCTCGGCTGGCTTGCTCAGACTGACAGCCAACCAGTGATGTTGCGGTTCGACTTGTCGTCTCTGAGAGAACACCACGAACGTCCCGGAGGGTTTCATCAGCAAGCGAGATCGTTCGTCGTCGGGAACCGTGCGATCCCAGGCGTTTCTGATGCGTATCGGAGTAGTGGCAGCACTGCTGGTCGCCGGATTGGCTGCTGGTGCTGCCGAACCGTTCGGGAGGTGCGAAGTGACGACCCACTCGTCCAGAGCAGGCAACTGCTTCGACGAACGGCTCGACACTTCATACTGCAGCCGAGTCCGGTCCAGCTTCCATTCGGGCTCCAGCCAGTCGAGGCAGTCTCGAATGTCAAAGGGGTCTGCTCCCTTGGGTCGATTGTCAAACACCGGATCAGCAATCAGCAGCAGACTGTCAACGTGATTCTGAGGAACGGTCACAGCTCGCCAACCGCTATCCACACTTTTTTCGTGTCCGACCAGAACTTCACTCTGATAAAAAGGCTGCGCTGCCTTTGACTGCAGAGCCATCACGGCCCGCACACAACCGCCGGGGCCAGCCATCTGATCCAGCCCCGCCTGGCATCGCACTTCTCGAACCACGGGATGCAAAGGAAACGCGAGCGTTGTCGGTGCATGAACTCCAAATCCCCAACCATGGAACAGTCGGTTGTTGCGTAGCACACTGGACTGAACGCTGAAGTTGAGAACCCAGTTCCAACCGGCACTGAATACAGGGCCGGCGCGAGTCTCCATCGGTTCGAAGTTCGACATCGGAGACTGTTCCGGCGCGAAGAATCGTACTGTTCGAACCGTGCGAAACGGCAGTGTGACGGGATCAAGACTCCAGGCAGGATGCAGCAGCGGATACCAGTTCTCGGACTTGTTGTGGTCGCCGGAGTGCCTTGCACTGAAACGCTCGGTCGAAACTGTGATCCGCATTCCCTGCGAGGTTTCCGCCTGTATCATCCGCGCCGACAGGTCTGGATTCAGCACGGCGAGCTGTTCGAACCACACATCCCACTCGTCGCGTCGAGGCAGATGCAGTTCGGAAACCTGAGAATACAGCAGCGTCTTGATTCCCGATTCCGTGAGCAGCGACAGTCCTCCTCCGCTCCAGCGCACAACTCGAAAAGTGATGCGGCTTCCGTCGTGCAGAAACACAGTTCCAGGATGCCACTCGGAAGGTGTCCCCGCTCGCTTGTCGAAAACGATTCGTTTCAGCCACTCGGTAGACACTCGCAGGAATGGTGTCGTGGGCCGGCCTGGAAAATCGACGTCAACCAGTGGTTCAACGACAAGATATTCACCAAGGCTCTCGAAAGATTCCTTCGGTGATCGCTGATACTCAATAACCCGACAGGGCAGACGATCGCCACCGAACAACTCGACATACGACGACGGTTCTTCTCCCACCGGAACGGACTGGTCGATGAACCATCGAACTGGCCTGGCCGGATCAAAGACTGCATGACCAGCCAATTGCGGCGTCGCAGTGTCGACATGCCACTCTTTAATAGAGTCCGCCTGAATCCGGGTTCCGTCAGCGAGCATTCCGACGAAACGCTCCGCCGGTGCGAATGTCTGCGCGTCGGCTTCCGACACCGTGGCGATTGTCAGCAGCGCACTCGCCAGCAGGAACAATCG
>JAQBWV010000361.1 GCA_027624335.1 Planctomycetota bacterium | reverse complement strand
CGCCGATCAGCGTGTCATTTCCGTCGCCACCAGACAGTGTCACAACACGACTGCTGGCTGACGCGTCCAGCACATTGTTCCCAACACCGCCCGTCAGCCAGACCTGTTCAATCGACGTGAACGAGTCGGCTCCCAACCCGGTCAGTCCCGAATCGGTCAACGTAAAGTTCACGTCACCTGATTCGACCAGCACGTCGGTCGCTGTTCCGCCGGTGATCGTGTCGTTCCCGCCGCCGCCGGTCAGCGTTGTCGGCATGCCAGACGCCGACACATCGATCGCATTCGCACTCGCCCCGCCGACCAGCACCGCTCCTTCGATATTCAGCACCGTGTCCGTTCCCAACCCAGTCAACTGAGTCGCCGTCAGCGTGAAACTGACGTCGCCAATTTCCGAGATGATGTCGCCTGCCCCCGACCCTCCATCCAGTGTGTCGTTACCGAGCCCGCCGCGCAACGTGTCGCCGCTGCTGCCAGAGCCAGACACCTGATCGTCGCCGTCACCGCCGTCAACAAAGTCCAGCCCGGTTCCGCCCTGCAGGACGTCGTTGCCGCCGTCACCACTGACGATGTCATTGCCATTCCTGCCGTTGATTGAGTCCGCTCCCTCTCCGCCAGAGATCGTGTCGTTCAGCGCTCCGCCGATAACTGTGTCGTCCCCTCCTTCGCCGGAAACGATCAACGACAGCAGCGTGACGCCCGTTGCATCGATCGTGTTGGCACTCGCCCCGCCGGTGACCTGCACGAATTCCAGCCCGTCAATGGTGTCGTTCCCAAGCCCGGTCAGCAGCGAATCGGTCAACGTGAAATTCGCATCGGCCGACAATACGGCTCGATCCGATCCTGCTTCGCCAGACAACGAATCGTTCCCGGCTGAACCTTCCAGCGAATCATCGCCGTCGCCACCGGCCAGCGAATCATCCCCCGCGCCACCGATCAGAGAATCGCCGCTGCTGCTGCCCGTCAGTGTGTCGTTCCCCTCGCCGCCATCGAGTGTCACTTTGCCCGTAAAGCTCGAAGCGTTGATCGAGTCATTCCCTGCCTGCCCGGTCAGTAACGCGACTTCAAAGTCAGACAGAACGTCGATCCCGCCGTTCGCTCCAATCAGCGATGAGTCGGACAGTGTGATCGTGCCGACATCGGTCGCAACCAGCAGGTCGGTACCGTTTCCGCCGAGCATCAAGTCCCCGCCGGAACTTCCAAACACCGTGTCATCACCATCCCCCGCGTGCAACGCGTCAGCCCCGGACGCTCCTGTCAGCACATCGTTGCCGTCGCCCCCCACCAGGGTCACAACGCCACCGAACGCGCCGGCGTCAAGAATGTTGTCTCCCACGCCGCCCACGAACGAAAACCGCTCGATACTCCCTACGATGTCGGTTCCGAGTCCCGTCAGCGACGAGTTCGTCAGCATGATGTCGACGTCACCCGACTCAAACAAATAGTCCGTTCCGGCACCGCCATTGATCGTGTCGTCACCCAACCCGCCAGCAAGTTTGTCGCGGCTGCCACCCTGACCGAGCAGACGATCATTTCCGTTGCCGCCAACCAGAGAATCCGCCCCCGCGCCACCAAACAAAAACGACCCGGCGTCGCTTCCCAGTAGCGTGTCATTGCCAGCGTTCCCGAATAGTGACGCGAAAAATCCGGAGCCGCTCACGTCAATCCGATCGTTTCCGCCGCTCCCGTAAAGCAGAGCCTGTTCGATCCCGATGATCGTGTCAGCCCCATGCCCCGTCGCGCTCGCACTCGACAGCGTGTAGCTACCAGCGATCGTTTCTTTGATATAGTCGATCCCGGCGCCGCCAATGATCGTGTCGTCACCCAACCCGCCGCTCACCGTGTCCTTGGACCAGCCGCCGCCATCGAGTCTGTCATTGCCCGCCTCGCCTGACAGCGAATCCATGCCCGAGCCGCCCGAAAGAACATCATCGCCGTCGCCGCCCGCTGCCAGATCATTCCCGCCGCGACCGTTGAAACTGTCATTCCCGTCGCCTCCAGCAAATGTGTCGTCCCCCAGACCTCCGATGAGCGTGTCGGCACCGTCGCCGCCATTCATGCTGATCGGCCTGTCCGACGTATTTGTCAGACTGTCGTTTCCTGCGTCGGCATTGAACGTGACCGAATCGACATCCGCGGTGGAAAAGGTCTGTTCGATGATCGTCGCACCAGTCGTGACTCGGACCCTGAGCGTCGAGGCATCGATCGATTCAACGATGGCCACGTCATCACCAGCGGTCCCGGCAATGAGCACCTCGTGAGCGACGGCATCCAGCGAAATCATCGCCGTGAGCAGCGACCGTGGTTCCAGCAATTCCATCGCCACCGATGCGAAATGGCGTCGTCGTCGGGACCGATTCATCAATCCCGAAAGCCAGTTTGTCAGTCGCATGACGTCGATTTCCCCATTTGCGGAACAATTCATCTCATCGGCCAGTTCATCGGCGATTGACGACTGTTCGCATTAGGCAGTCTGGGGCATCTTTGCCGATTCTGCGGCGAGATGAGGCCAAGCGGTCACTGCAACCGAGTGGTCGTCCATTTATCTGCCTGTTTTCGATCGATTCTGTATGGATTCGCCAGAGAACAGACTCAATGCAGCTGGCTCGCGAAGAAGCTTCTGAGCCAGTCCGCTGCAGAAAGCGATCAAAGAACTCCGGCGATCCGACAAAAGGCAGGTCGCTTCGCCCCTGGCAAGATGCGGCTACGTCACACTGTCACCGCGCGAATCAAAATGCCGACCACGAACAAGCGGGGCACCGCAGCGAGCTCGAATCCTGAACTCAGCAGAGTCCGGACTTGATCATTGCGCCGCGTGTCCGACGTCCGGCAGGATGCAGAATCCGCCGTTGATCCAGTTCTCCAGACTCCACTATAAGGCTGTAAAAGTGGTCAAAATCTGACTGCCGAAAACACATGGTCGTCGCGGCAGTTCAGACGATGAACAGCTCCATCGCACTGGAAGCCTGGAGTAACCCCGGGGAAGTTCATGTCACGAAACGCGAAACTTGTGTCAGTCGTCATTCCAATTTGTGATCATCGCGATCAGGTCTATCAATCGATCGAGAGTTTTCTGAACCAGAGCATGAGCGCGGATGACATGGAAATCGTCGTTCTGTGTGATGGTGTCGACCTGAGCCTGGAGCGTGAGATAGCGGGGCGATACCCGCTATTGCGGCTGATTCCCGGACGTGGCTCCAATGTCCCGGCTCTCTACAATGTCGGAGTTGAAGCCGCGAGCGGGCGATTCGTTTACATCTCTGAGATGCACTGCGTGGCAGAACCAGATTGCCTTGAGGAGGCAATTCGATTCATTCTGGGGTCAAACGCGACGTGTGCCGCAAGCCGAAGCGACGGGATCAACGGCAATCTCATCGCAGAAGGCGAACAGCGAATCTTCGAAAACGACATTCGTCGTTGGCGGGACAGCGGCAAAGGGAAGGTAACTATTCGCGGTTTCCTGATTGAACGATCTGCGTGGAATCGGGCCGGTGGGCTGCGGAGCGAGTTTGGTCATTACTCTGAAGTGATGCTTGGTCAGCGTCTGGAAGCCCTTGGCGAACGAATCGGCTATGCCGACCGCTCGATGGTTCATCACTGCAATCAGTCTGACTTGGAGTCGCTCACGGCAGAATTGATCGACTATGGCGTGGGTGAATGTCGCAGCAACGCGGAATGTTCCCCCGCAGAGAGACTCGGCGTCTGTCATGAATGGGTGAAGTTTGCCAATGGCCGCATGTCAGGACTGAGGCTGGCGTTGCAACAGACGAAAGCGACCCTCAGTCGGCAATGGAGCCGTCTCATAATGGCTCTGTTTTCATCATCGCCGGAGATATTCCAGCAGGCATATCTCACCCACTGGAAAACGGCAATTCGAATCGGACGACTTCGGTATATCGAAAGTCTGGATCGGTCTGCCCGAGGCGATGGACTGGAGCCTCTTACGATTGAGAGTCAGGACGGGGATGCAGCGGTTTCGCTTCCGCGGCGAGCGGCTTAGACAACACAAAGCAGGTAAACAAAGAACAATGAAAGTCTTCCTCGAGTGCACTCACACCTATCGATCGACGAACAATACCGGCATTCAGCGTGTTGTGCGGAGCATCGTCAATGAGTCGTTGAACACTTCACTGCCGGATGACTGCGAGTGCATTCCGGTCGTACAACGCCGCAGCACCTATCGTGTTGTCCGGAAAGTCCGTCACCCGGATTCAACCATCCGATCACTGCGTGACTCGAAGATTTTTCAGTTCTTCTTCTCGTTTATCTGTTCGATAGTGCCATCGGAAAAACTTCGCAGCTGGCTGCTGCCTGCCTCCGTCCATCGCGGCACGCTCCGTGTGCTGACGTCGCTTTGGAGTAGATGCCAGCGTTTGAGTTTGCGATTTCTTCCAAAAGCGCTGATGGAGCCAGGCGATGTCCTGTTGAAGCTGGATTTAGGACTGAATCAAGACGCTCCGGAATTCAAGCAGCTTCGTGATCGAGGAGTCATCGTCGGTGGAATCGTCTACGATCTCGAACCCGTGCGAAATCCTCAGTTTTTCAACGATCGCATGGGTGTGCGATTTAGCAGATGGCTGGATACCGTCATCGCAAACTATGACTTCGCTGTCACCATTTCCGAAACTGTACGTCTCCAGCTGATTGAATATTTGGCAGTGAACCGCTTCGAAACCCGCCTGACTCCGGATCGCATTGCTGCATTTCGATTGGGTGCAGACCTGGACGGAGCAAAGGATTCGTCGTTGGCAGGCGAGAACATTCGGCTTGAGTTGAAAGAGGCTTTCACTAACAGAAAGCAGCCAACCTTTCTGACTGTTGGCACAATCGAGCCGAGAAAGAATCACCGACTGCTGCTTGATGCGATCGACAGCGCGTGGGCATTGGGAGCATCGTTCCGATGCTGCATTGTTGGAAAGATCGGTTGGAAGACGCAGGATCTTATTCGGCGTCTTGAAGCGCATCCCGAACGCGGCGGACGTCTGCTCATATATCATGACCTTTCTGACGGTGAGCTGCAGTTCGTTTATCGGCAGTGCGACTGCTTCGTCTACCCAACTCACGCAGAGGGCTTCGGGCTGCCGCTTGTTGAGGCCATGCATGCGGGCCTGCCGGTAATCGCCAGCGATATTCCGATCGTCCGCGAAACGTCGGGAAATCAAGGTGTTTTCGTTTCCAACACAGCCTTCGGTGAACTTGCCGCCAAGCTAATCCAATTCTCTTCGGGCGAATTGCAGATCCCTCAGCCATCAATGGAGCAACTTGCTGTGACCACATGGCAGCAAAGGAGTGTGACTGCCCGTCCGGTGACTGGTTTCA
>JAQBWV010000360.1 GCA_027624335.1 Planctomycetota bacterium | reverse complement strand
GAGAGGCGGATCTTCTCTCTCTCTCTCTCTCTCTCTCTCTCTCTCTCTCTCTCGGCATTCCTGATCATTGCCGGGCGACTCGAACGCTCACTCTGCACGCTGGTCACCACAACATTTCGAACAAGGAATCCAATCCGATGAAAGCCTCTGATCTTTTCGTAAAGTGTCTCGAAGAAGAGGGTATCGAGTACATCTTTGGTGTGCCGGGTGAAGAAAACGCCGACTTTATGATTTCACTGGAAGACTCAGAGACGATTAAGTTCATCCTCACCCGACATGAGCAGGGCGCGGCATTCATGGCGGAAGTGTACGGGCGTCTGACCGGTAAGCCGGCAGGCTGCCTGGGAACTCTTGGACCAGGTGCGACGAATCTGATTACCGGCGTCGCGGACTCCAACATGGACCGCTCGCCGATGCTGGTACTCACTGGGCAGGGAAGTTCGAAGCGTCTCCACAAAGAGTCTCACCAGGTCATGGACGTCGTCGGAATGTTCCGGCCAGTGACCAAGTGGGCTCAGATGGTTTATCACGCGGACAACATTCCGGAAATCATTCGCAAGGCTGTCCGTCTGGCGACGACCGAAAAGCCAGGAGCCGTGTTGATTGAACTTCCCGAAGACATCGCCAAAAAGCAGACGTCCGTCAAACCGATCGAGCCACGACAGTTCCGCCGCCCTGTCGCCGACGACAAGATTGTCAATCAGGCCTGGGAAGCGATCCGCACATCGAAGCGGCCAATCATTCTCGCCGGTAACGGCTGCATTCGCCGCCGAGCGGCCGGACAGTTGCGGAAGTTTGCCGAAGCCACCGGCATTGGCGTTCTGAATACGATGATGGCCAAAGGCTGCGTCGACATGGACGAAGACTACTGCTGCTACACGATTGGTCTGGGCGGGAAGGACGTCCCGGCCGTTGCCGTCGAGCGAGCCGACCTCGTCATCTCACTGGGTTACGACATGGTCGAGTATCACCCGGGACTGTGGAATCCTGGCGGTACAAAGAAGATCGTTCACTGTGACTTTATTCCATCGGAAGTCGACGAAGACTACCGCATCGAATGTGAAGTCGTGGGCGACCTGGCACACACGCTGTGGATGCTGAACGAGCGGGTTGAAGCCCACGGTGCCGAGAAACTCGATTTCGATCATTCCCACACGAAACTGTGTCGGGAGAAGATGACCGAGGAATTCGAAGCTCACAAGGACGATGTCACTGAAGGAAAGATTCGGCCGCAGAAGGCGCTGTGGGACGCTCGACAGGTGCTTGGTCCGAAAGATCTGCTGCTGTCAGACGTCGGTGCTCACAAGATGTGGATCGCTCGGTATTACCAGTGCCACGAGCCCAACACGTGCCTGATTCCGAACGGCTTCTGCTCGATGGGATTTGCTTTGCCCGGAGCCATCGCTGCCAGCTTTGTGGATCCCGAACAACGCATTCTGGCCATTTGCGGCGATGCCGGGTTCATGATGAATGTCCAGGAGATGGAAACCGCGCACCGGTACAACTCCAACATCACGGTCATGATCTGGGAGGACAACGCTTACGGCTTGATTGCCTGGAAGCAGTTCAACCAGTTTGGCAAACACACCGATCTGGCATTCGGTAATCCGGATTTTGTGAAGCTCGCCGAAGCGTTTGGCTGGAACGGGTACCGGTGCAACAATGCTGCCGATCTTCACGACACGCTCGAAGCGTCCTTCACCACGCCAGGTCCGAGTCTCGTCGTCATTCCGATTGATTACTCCGAAAACACGAAACTGACCCAACGTATGGGAGAGCTGACCGCATCAATCTGATTCAGGCGGTCGCTTTGAACGCGGTACGGAATTGACCGCTGAAAAAACAGCGTGCTGGAGAATTTCTCCCGCACGCTGTTTTCGTTGAGACGGTTTTGCGTGGGGTGTGACTTTGACGTACACGCCTGCAGCTGTTTCATTTCTTATCGGTCGGCGCCGGATCTTTGTCGTCTTCCTCGGGAAGGCTTTTGATCCATTCCGTGAACAAGGCAACGGCCTGTTCGTCAACCAGCGTCGTTGCCAGTTGCGGCATTTGTCCTCGGCCCCGGCGGGCGAGCCTGTTCAGGAGCAATGACCGCTCCGGTGCGCCGGGTGCAACAAGCTTCGCATCGGCAATGCCGAATCGATCGTGCAAGGGGTCGGCGTTGATCAGCTTCTGCCTGTCAATCGCCGTTCCGAACGACAGCACCATCTGCGAGTTTCCGCCGCCGGCCTCGACGTGACACTGAGCACAGTTCACATGCAGGTACGACAACGCCCGATCAGCCAGCGGTCTGGAGTCGTCGTATGGGTCTGCCAATTTCGGATGATCTTCAGAATCAAACGGCATGTCCTTGCCTGGTTTACGTTTCAGCTTGAAGAATCCCAGGTGTTCCAGCGTTCGGAGCTGATTATCGACGACGCCTCCGGCTGACGCGTAGTCGTGGTTACGGTTCAGTTGTGGAGTCGATAGGCCGAGTACGTAGTTCGCCGCGCGGCTGTGACAGACCATGCATTCGGCTCGGCTCGGGTATCGCCACTTTCGATCAACTGTCGCACCGCCTGCGGACTGGACTTTGAAAATCTGATCCAGGCCGGCATTGTCGACGAGCGTCGCGTCGGTCTGTTCGTTATTCCAGAGGTACGTGTAACCGACCCATTCGTTCTGCTCGCGATACAGAAAGCGGGTTTCAATCCAGCGGCGGGAATTCGGATCGCCTTCGACCATGTCCAGGGCGAACGATTTAACCAGGACCGTTCCGTCCGGGAATCCCCAGCTGCGGTTTCCTCCGGGAGCAATCTTCGGCGGTTTGCCGTCCTCACCTGCCTCGTGAGGAATGGCGAAAAATCGAGTCTTCGACGCGCCGTCCGACCAGAGTGGCGAATTCACCGAGTACGGCACAACACCCGGCTGCATCTCGTGCTTCGCGACGTTGGCGAACAGGCCGCTGTCGCTGAGCTTTCTCGGGAATGGCTTTGGCGAGGCGTCCGGCGCGATCGCTTCGAGCGTGTAGAAGCCGCCATCGTCTTTGCCAATGTGGTTGGTGATGAGCAACTCTCCGTCGGCGTCCAGACCGAACGACGTAATCTGCATCGTCGTATCGGCGATTTCGCGATGCCACACGACCTTCGTGCCGTCGTGTTTGCCGGCCCAGATCTTGCCGGTTGAGTAGTCACCATAGATGTACGCTCCCTGCAGCTCGGGAAACTTCGAGCCGTAGTAAACGGTTCCGCCAGTCAGCGATCGTGACTCGGAATGCGAATGCTCGAACGTCGGCTTCACGTGCGGATGCGGGCCAGCCTTACGTTCCAGGTAGAACGGGTGCCCGCCTTCGTAAACGCTCCACCCGTAGTTGTCGCCTTTGTTTACAAGGTAAACCTGTTCCCACAGATCCTGTCCATTTTGCCCGACCCAGATGTGACCTGTCTTCGGGTCGGTCGTCATACGCCACGGATTTCGCAGGCCGTACGCCCACGTCTCCGGGCGGATGCCCTCCTGTCCGACAAACGGATTGTCTTTGGGAACAGAATACTCCCGGTCCTTGTCCGGATGGTCGACATCCAGCCGCAGCAACTTGGCCAGCAGATGATCAAGCCCCTGTCCGGTGAGGTCGGTGTCTGAGTCGGAAGTGCCATCACCGGTTGTTACGTAAAGCATGCCGTCGAGTCCGAACGTCACAGCCGCTCCGTTATGCCCGTTGGTGACCCATTCAAGAATGACCTGTGCGGAATCCTCGACGAGCGAAAACGGAGCGGTCCGCTGCAACGTGTAACGAGTCACGCGGCACGTCTTCTCCGCTTCCTTGGGGAGAGCTTTATTCGGGCCGTTGTGGCCGAGGTAGAAGAATCCGTTCTCGGCGAAGTTGGGATGAAAGCAGATGCTGTAGGCAGGGTCGTCCAGTGCGAACAGCACGTCGAACTCGCCGGCAGCCGCCTGGGCGGGCGTGGCGCGGCAGACTCGGAACTTCTTTTCAGGCCGGTGATCCTCGATGAAGATCAGCCGATTGCTGCCCGGTTCGGTCGTCACAAAGATCGGCCACTCGACCTTCAATGTCGGTATCGTTCGTACCGCCCGGTAAGGCAGCGGCGGCTCGGGCGAGCCTGCGACTCGCGACGTCGTGACCGGAACGTATTCCGGTAGTCCGAACGGCGCTTCGTCCTGTGCCGGTGCCAGCGACGGCAACAACAGAACGGGAAGCACCAGCATGCGGCGCAGGATTCTGGTGATCGAAATGCGACGGGTGCGTGACATGCTGCAGCCTCGAAGGAATCACGGATCGGGCGGACAAATCGTGACCCGGCAGCATAGTCGGATACGTCGCCGCAGCGGAATCAACTCGACCGCCAGCCAGTCAGTCAAACCTGCGCACTCAAAGCGGATGGCGTCAGGCGAATTCGAGGGTGTTCCAGCGGTTGCGGGCTACTCGCAGAATGAACGCGGAGACGATCAGCGATCCCAGCAGAACGCAGGGAAGTGTGACCGGCAGCCAGTCTACGCCCAGCGCGCATGACAGGCCGGTGAGGCCAGCGTGCATTCCCATCGAGCCGGCCAGTGAAAACGCCATCAGCCAGATCTTGCGGTACGAAGTCAGCCATGCCAGCAGAGCCAGTGAGGTTATCAGGTGAGCGGTGATATGCGTTGTGGTGAGCAGCAGGGTTTCGGCGCCGGTCAACGTGGACAGGGCGAAGCCTCGAATCGTCAGCACAAGAAGCAGCATGATGGAGATTCCCAGTGCGACGAGACCGTCCAGCGCCATCGTACTCAAGAGCGACTTGACGTATTGCTGACGGGTAGCGGGTCGCAGCAGCTCGTTGGAGAACCATCGCCAATGCTGAAGCCACTGCCCATTAACCGCTGAGAGGGTCATCATCGGGACCAAGGATGTCAGAAAGATCAGCGCCACCGAAACGGCGCCTGCTCCGTGGGTGCGTCCGTCGCCCACACTCGACAGGAATCTGACACAAACCCAGAACATTCCGACGAGGATGGGAAGCATCCAGAAAATGGCGAAGCCGTGAGACAACTGCAGCAGCAGCATGGCTCGCGGCAGTCAGCTTGTCGGCAGATGCCTGATGGCGAAGTCGAACTGCGTATCGACAATCCATGCGTTGAAGACTGATTTTGAAATTGCATTCGCTTCAATCCGCTGTCGCTGGCGGTTGGACGAACGGGACGCCCAATCCAAGATCATGTCGAACGAGAAGACCATTCCGTACTCGGACATCTCCTCTCGAAAACGGACCAGTCGCACGGCAAGCGCTGTCAGCCCCGACAGTCAACGCCGTGACGGATTTTGAGCCTGTAAAACAAGGGTTTCAT
>JAQBWV010000359.1 GCA_027624335.1 Planctomycetota bacterium | reverse complement strand
ATCGAACAATACTGACGGTCAACAATCGGTTGCGCGAGGCTAAGACCGAGAGTAAAGACCTTACGAGACTGCTGCTGGTGGGAGGTTCGACGCGCATGCCGGCCGTGTCGGCGATGATCGAGCGTGAGACCGGTCTGAAAGCAGACAGGTCGCTGTCACCTGATGAGTCCGTCGCGCACGGCGCGGCTATTTATGCGGGCCTGCTGATGAAAAGCGGAGCCGCGCGGATCAGTGGCATGTCAGTGACGAATGTCAGCTCGCACGATCTGGGGATTCTGGGCGTCGAACGCGAAACTGGTCGCAAACGTCGCAGCACGATGATCCCTCGTAACACACAACTTCCGATTAAGGCGAGGAAGACTTTTCCAACACTGCGCGAAAATCAGCAGAGTGTCGAAGTCAACGTAATCGAAGGGGGAGACAGCAGCGGCAACAACTCGACGCCAATTGGAAAATGTCTCGTCAAGGGGCTGCCAGCGAATTTGCCGGCAAAGACTCCCGTGCAGGTTTCATTTGCTTACGGTTCTGATGGCCGATTGACTGTTCACGCCAGCCTCCCGTCCATCGGAAAAGATGTTGAGATGACGATCGAACGAGCCGCTGGACTCGACGAGGGCACCATCGCCAGGTGGACTGAACTCGTGGAAGCAGGTATGCCTGACTCAGCAGTACTTGTCCAGAAGCCCGAGGCTATGCCGACTACTGTACCAGGCTCTGTGGCACTAGGGCCTGCGGCTCTACAACCGCAGGCTGTGCGATCGGCTGTAGAGCAACCCATCGTTCCCGTAGCAGACCCGCCGTCAGCGGCGGCTTCCGAGTCGATCATATCGCCGCCGGCGCTCGTTGTTCCCGACACTGCCACTGCCGTTCCGTTAGTGGTTGAACCGGCTGCGCCGCAGCCAGATCCTGTTACACCGAAGAAACCAGCTGCTGCCGATTGGAGATCTCGCGCGAAGAAACTGTCCGACTGATCCTCGACGAGATTCGGTCCAGAATCCGTGCGGGATGCAGAACAAAAAAGAAAGCCCGGCCTCGCGGGGAGGTCGGGCTTTGCGTTTCTCAGCGAAAGTGTTCTGCCGGAGTCGCGGATCTAATGCCGTATCGCAAAAAACGCGTCGCCTACTCGAGCAGTTTGTCGAGGTCTTTCAGAACCGCGGCAGAACTGTCCTTGTCAAACTTACCTTTGGCGTAAGCATGATTCGTCTGGACGGTCAGACCTTTCCACAACAGAACTGTTGTTTCTGCATCCTTTGAAATGTTGTACTTCGCAGGACCAGCGATTCCGTCAAACATCGTCAGCGGCACTGACTTGATGCCGTGCTTTGCAGCAGCTTCTTCAAGTTTCTTCTCGTCAGCATCCGGATCGTTTGTCAGCAGAACGACGAACGACTGCAGTTGCTTGTCCTTGTTGTTCTCAACCTGTTCATCAAGCTTCCTGACCAGACCGGCCAGCTCGTCCGTAATCCCGCGAGTAAAAATCGCGACGACAGGACGTTTTCCGTATTTTCAGCGGTAGCAGAGTGATTTGCCCTTGTTAGGGCCAGTCACGTCTTTCACCAGGAAAAACCCGGCGTGTTCGTCGGGCTGTAGCCCGGATTTCAAGTCGTCAGCCGCAAAGCCAACTGCGGAAGCCGCAGCAATGGCCAGTACGACGGACGACGCCAGAACTCTGTGCATGGCAATCTCCAAAACAATGGGTGGAAAATCGACTCCGGCAAGAGTCAGCAGTCACCCACGGTAACTTCAGACACCATCGTTTGCCTACTGAGTCGCCGGGATCTTCGAGTACGCGTCTGCCATACGTTACAAACGCCGAGTTCGCCAGGGAAAACGAAGAGCACGAGGAGAGCAGTTGTGTTTGTCGTCTACCGTGGTTAATCACGTCGGTTACAGAAGACCTGCGTTGCGAACCCAGGCACCATTGCATCGGACTGTCGGGCAGATCACATCGCCGATTCAAGCTCTTCCTGAAGTTCACACCAGCGTTCTTCAGCGGCGGCCAGTTCTTCGGTCAGACGAGCGACCTCGTTGTGCAGCCGCATCGCTTCGGTGGCGTCTGTTTCATTCAGAAGCTGGTCGTTGAATTCGTTTTTCTCTTTGTCGAGCCGGGCAATCAGTTTTTCGTTCTTTGAAAGTTCTTTGCGAATGGTGCGTTCGTCTCGGACCGGGGCATTCACCACGACTCGCATCGGCAAACCCGCAGACGCCTTCATTGTTGCATGCCGTGCCCGCTCGCCTTCGTCGATCTCTCGATTGACGGCGTAGAGGTAGGCTTCGTAATCGCCGCCGTAGTTCGTGACGTGACCGTCTCTGACTTCGATCACGCTGGTCGCGATGCGGCTCATGAAGTGCCGGTCGTGGCTCGTGAAAATGACGGTGCCTTTGTAGTCGAGCAGGGCTGTAGCCAGTGCCTCGATCGTGTCGACGTCCAGGTGGTTGCCTGGTTCGTCGAGAATCAGAATGTTGTGCTCGCCCAGCAGCAGACCGGCCATGCAGAGCCGGGCACGCTCGCCGCCGGAAAGCACGGAGATCTTCTTCTTAACCGCCGCGCCTCGGAACAACATCGCGCCGGCGACCTTCAGAATTGACTGCATCGACGTGCCTGGCAGGGCGTTGTAGTCAAGGTAGCCCTGCACGGTCTCATTCTGTGGCAGAGTCGTGTAGACGTGCTGAGCGTAGACACCGATGTCGCAGCCGTAACCCCATTTGACATTGCCCGAAATCGGGGCGAGCGAACTGACAAGTGATCGCAGGAAGGTTGTCTTCCCTTGCCCGTTATCGCCGACGATCGCGGCTCGTTCGCCATGCTCGATCTCGACGTCGACCCCCGTCGCCACGACGTGGTCCGGATAGCCAATCGAAAGATTCTGGCACCGCACCGCCGGACCTCGTCGAGGTTCGACAACTGGCGTCCGGATAAAAGCTGTTGGCTCGTCGGGTTCGACTTCGGAAGTCTGCAATCGCTCCAGCTGCTTCGCTTTGGAGCGTGCCTGTGATGCTGTGTTGGCGTTCGCGCGGTTCTTGTCGATGAACCGTTGCAGCTGCTTTTGCTTGGCGACAATCCCCGCGTTCGAACGCTCCACCCGGTCTCGCTGTTCGGCGACCTTCTCGAGGTACGCATCCACCTGGCCGGGATACAGTGTCAGCACGCCGCGATCCAGGTCGAGCGTGTGACTGCACGTCGCGTTGAGAAATGCTCGATCGTGCGAGACGATCAGACACGCCTCCCGGTAGTTGCGTAGAAAATGCTCCAGCAGAATCTGCGTGCGCAGGTCGAGAAAGTTCGTCGGCTCGTCGAGCAGCAGCAGATTCGGCTCGTGCAAGAGCAGCGCGGCGAGCTTCACTCGCGTCTGCCAACCGCCGGACAATGAGCTGACCGGGCCTTCCAGATAGGCGCCCTTCAGTTCAAACTCGCCTGCAACTTCGCCGCACTTCCAGTCCGGTTGCTCACTGTCCCGCATCAGGAAATCGAGAGCGGATTCGCCTGGCAGAAACGGATCGTGCTGACGCAGATAACCCATTCGCAGACGCGGATGCCGTATGATTTCGCCGCGATCGAGTTCCTCTTCGCCGCGTAAAATTCGCAGCAACGTCGACTTGCCAGCGCCGTTCCGACCGATAAATCCGACTTTCACGTCTTCAATCAGCGTCGCTTCGGCTCCGTCGAGAAGCACCTGCTCACCGTAGCTCTTGTGAGCGTCCTGAATCTGCAGCAGCACAGCCATTTTTCAATCCGGTCATCGCGTCAGTGGGAAAAACGGCGAATAGTAGGCAGTTGGCACGGCGTGTTGAACCGAGGAAGTGGCGACGCCGATTCTGTCGCCTGTCAGGTCTATAACATGCCAGGTCGGCGGCGGGTGACGTTTCAGCTTGTTCGGTGAGGCAAAATGGCAACATGCCTTCGCAATCGCGAGAAACGGCTCGCTTAATGCAACCAGCACGTGCAACACAGAACGCCCGACTTTCCGGACCAGTACACAACTCGAACTTTGACACTCCCTGGTGCGCCTGCACAATTGGATGAACAACTCCACGGTGAGGCACTGTCGCTGCGGACTGTCGTCACAGTTCCCGGCAATGTCGCGAAACCCACTGAAAACAACACTTCTCAGGCGATCGGGCCAGTTCCGACTGCCTCTACATTTCAGGAGACGGTCATTCCATGTCAACTTCCGTGACTGAGACCGAAGTTTACGACGCCGATACGCCAGTTGAGGATTATGATCCCTCCATACCGGATATCACGCTGCTGGAAGACAAGTTCCCGGACTGGTTCAAGCTTCCCGCTGTCAGTGCCGGGTTCACCTTTCTGATCGGCGTGACCTTCTTCTTCTTTGATCGTTTACGCCCGATCTGGCACACGGACGTCTGGGGACACCTCAGCTATGGTCGCCACATCTGGGAACACGGAGTCATTCCGGCCACTGAACCGCTAATGCCACTTTCGGCAGGCGTGTCGTTTGTGGATTCCGCATGGCTGACGCAGGTGCTGGGTTACGGCGGCTATCTGCTGGCCGGCAAAGCGGCAATTACGTTTCTGTTCGCCGTCGCTGTTGCCGCGTCGCTCGGCATTCTGACGAGACGCGTCTACAGCAGAACTCACAGCGCTCTGTTCGCGACTGTCGCGTTTGGTCTGACGTTGTGGGTCGAGTACCAGCAGTTCGCGGTGCCTCGCCCACAGATGGCCGGCTTCCTGTTGTTCTGCATGTTGCTGTCGATGCTGCTCAAGCGGGAATGGTCGCCGAAGAACTGGGTAGTCGTGCCCGTCATGTTTGCCTTGTGGGCGAACATGCACGGATCGTTCATCGTGGGGCTCGGACTGCTCGGGTGCTTTGTCGCCGGTCGGGCCGTCGACCTGTTGCGTCGCACCGGGCAGGTGGGAATGCTGCTCCGCGACAACCGACTTCGACGCCTCTTTCTACTGACCGAACTGTCAGCGATCGCGACGCTGCTGAACCCGTACGGTCTGACTCTGTACTCAGAAGTTCTAAGCTTCGGCGACAACCCGAATCTGGAATCGATCATTGAATGGCAGTCATTGCACATCCGCATGTCTCAAGGACAGGCAGCGGCCTTTGCTGGTTTGATTCTGTTCATGATTTACCGGGTCAGCCCGCGACGAGCCATGACAGCTGAAGTGCTCTCACTGGTGGTCTTCGGAGCGTCTGCGTTGTGGACGTCCCGCATGATCATGTGGTGGGCTCCTCTGGCCGGATGTTTCGCCGCGATCCACGGTGCCGCCGCGTGGCGAAAATGGCAGCATCAGGAAGTCTCGCCAGTTACTCCCGAACGAACGAGCCTCTGGACGGTCGTCTCGCTGGGTCTGGCCTTTATCTTCTTCGAAC
>JAQBWV010000056.1 GCA_027624335.1 Planctomycetota bacterium | reverse complement strand
CTGTCCAGGTCGGCGTCACCTTCGTCATCACTTTCAGTGTCCGCTCCGCCAATGCGGCCTTCCTGTTCGTCAGCTCGAGGCCTCCTGCTGCCTCGACGACGACGACGACGCGGTCGGGGCTCTTGATTGTCATCATCCGCGTCGGTTACGGCGTCTTCAATTTCGTCGTCATCTTCTTCGCTGTCGCCGTTCGCTTCATCTTTATCTCTAACGTCGGCAGTTTCGACGCTGGCTTCACCCATCGGTCGACGCCGTCTGCGGCGGCGACGTCGTGGCCGAGGACGGTCCTCTTCGCTCCCATCCTCTTCGTCGTCTGATCCAGAGGCGGACTCTGAACGTGATTCAGACTCAGACTCAGCATCGACGTCGTCATCAGCATCGACTTCAACTCCGAATTCATCGTCAGACGGTTTGCGACGCCTTCGTCGACGACGCCTCCGACGTTTCGGCTGTTCGGATTCACTTTCGCCAGACTCGGACTCGATATCCTCACTGCCTGCATCGACAGATTCTGAATCCTCTTCGTTCGGATCTTCTTCACTGGTTTCCGAACGCTGACCATCGGACGGTTCAGTCGGTCGACGGCCTCGGCGACGCCTGCGACGTCGCGGTCGTTCATCGTTTTCATCGCTGTCTACAGTCGTTGTTGACGATGCGGCCGTTGAACTGTCCTTGTCCTTGTCCTTGTCCTTGGCCACCGTGCTGACATCATCGTCGACATCGTAGGCATCGAGCTCGAAGTAGTTCTCGTCATCGTCACCAAGCAATCCGAATCCAAACGAGTCGACTTCCTTAGCAGCGGCATTGGCTATCTTTGCCGGTGGATGATCCATTTTGGGTTTCGGCGATTCTTTCACTTCATCGACAGAGTCGCCTTCGAATGAGGATCTCGCTTTGACGACATCGTTCGCCCTGGCGACGGATTCATTCTTCGCCGGGCGATTAGACACTGTCGGCTCGGTGGCGGGACGCTTCTTCCCAGTTCCGTCCCAGTCATCGAGTGCGTCCCAGAACGCATCATCCCGGGCGGAAACCACTTTTGGTTTGCGAGGCACTCGCTCCGGAGCTGGCTCGACGATCGCATCCGGTTTGCGCTCGGGAGATTTCTCCGGGGCGGTCTTGACAGAGGCCACTGCCTCAGAAGCCCGTCGAGCAACATGCTCACTCTCAACTTCATCTTCGAAGATAATGTCCATGTCGTCGTCGTCATCACCATCGTCGAAGATGATATCTGAGTCTTCGTCACCATCGTCGAAGATGATGTCCGAGTCATCGTCGAAATCGTCATCTGCCACCGAGCTCGGTATGTCAGACAAATCGCTGCTGGAGACCGGTTCAGTAGCTTCTCTGATTTCGGCTGGAGTATCTGCGACAGGCTCAAGCGAAGACAGTTCAATGACTTCGAACGCTTCGTCGTCGCTGTCACTCTGCCCGACATCAATACCAAAAAGGTCCCTGGCAAGGCCTTCCCAGGAGTCGGGATCACGAGGGGAATTCGAATTTGCTGTCATGCGATATCAGTCTCAAACGTACCGGTTCTGGTTATCAGAGTCTCAAAACAGACCGGAAGTCTAACGGCCAGATTGTTTCGCCGCTATTTGGTGCACGTGAATTCCTGAGCCTGTTCGAACTGTTGCCAGTGCTGGATCGACATTGACACCGGAAGGCGGTCACAAATACAAGCCGATCGCTGTTTTCCCTCGCCGAAATGCTTTCGGAGCGACAAGGATGTCCTCTCACAATTCCACGCTGGTACTACTGATTCTGTGCCTTTCCGCCGTTCTGGTCGGCTGCGGAGACTCGGAAACACCCGATGCTGCGGTAACAACCGCTGAGCCACAGCAGTCCTCGCTCGACAGGAAAACTACTCAAAAGGAACAGGCCACTCAGCTTGTCGAGCGAGCTATCGAGGAAATCAGACACCAGAAGTTCGAAGATGCGATTGCCAGCTTGAACCAGGCGATCGAAACCGACCAGGAGAATGCCGAAGCCAGCTTCCAGCGAGCGGGGATCCTGGCGGACGTGGGTCAGGATCAGCTCGCGTTGAACGACTATTCGCGAGCCGTCGAGCTGAACCCCAACGACGTTCGTTATCGCAACATGCGAGGTCTCTTTCTGTTGACTCGAAGCCAGCTGGAACCGGCGTTGGCCGACTTCGCGGAAGCGGTTCGCATTGACCCGAAATATATTCAGGCATGGAACAATCGAGGACTCGTACGGCTGGCAACTGGAGACTTTCAGACAGCCATTGACGATTTCAACAAGGCTTGCGAAATCGACCCGACCTACGCGGACGGCTTCAACAATCGCGGTTTTGCCTGGTTCAAAATGGATGACTATGATCGTGCTCGTGCCGACTTCGACAAGACACTGGAATTGAAGCCCGAATACGTCAACGCCTGGAATAATCGCGGAATGCTCAACATGCGTCTGCAAAAGCATCGCGAAGCGATCGACGACTTTTCCCACGCCATTCGGTACGACGAAAACAATGTCAAGCACTACCAGAACCGCATGAATGCCTATCGTGAACTCGGTATGGAAAGCAACGCTCTGGCTGACGGCGAACGTATCGCATGGCTGGTGAAACTGGGACAGCTCAACTCGGTCGTCGCTCAAACTCCAGAACAGCCGGATGGCTACATCCAGCGAGCCAGCCATCTGGCTGAGGCAGGTCAGCACGAGATCGCACTCGCCAATTTCGAGCAGGCCATTCAGGTTGGCCCCGGTAAGGCGACTCCCTGGGCCAGCAGGGCCAGATACTGGCTACAGCGTGGCGACACGACCAAAGCCATCGCCGATGCGACCAGAGCCATCGAAAACGAATTCAGCCACCCTGCACTTTCGATCCGAGGCGACGCCTGGCTGCAGCTGGGAGACTTCGACAAAGCGATTGCCGACTACACGGCTGCCAAACGTCTCGACCCGGCCGTCGCGCAGGCGTACTACCGTCGAGCCCTCAATCGACGCGAGCAAGGTAACGAAGCGGGCTTCCAGGCAGACCTCGAAACTGCCCGGCAGCTCGATCCGCAGATCGGTCAATAGCCATCCTTTGATCGCCATCGCGCTTACAAGCCATCGACGCGCGCGGTCTTTCCGATGTCGCCGCAACGATCGCCCCGCACCAATCCGCTGAGCGCTCCCACTTATGACGTTCGCCGTCGCCGTTATCTGTTCGAAGCTCTTTCCGAACAGGACATTCGTGCTCACCCGCAAATTCTTTACGCGCATTTGCGTTGTTAATTTGCTGAGGATTTGCATGATGGATCGATCATTTCCGATTAGTCCTGCGCGATTTATCTCACACGCGCACTGATGGCTGCCCAGCATTTCATCGTTACCCGGAACGTCGATCGTCAGATCCCGGGTGCGTCATTTCTCCCTGTATATGCATGATGGGACGGGCTATGACTTCAGAGACTACTTCTACAGATCCCGGAACAGCGGACGGTGGCGGCGCCATCGACGCTCGAGTTCAGGCCGTACGCGGGCAGGTCGCGGCACTTGAGGCGGCACTAAATGCCTCTCGTAAATCCAGGCAGATCATTCTCCTGGGACTGGTCGCTGTCATCGCTGTCGTGGCCTATCTTTTTTACGGATTGGCGAGCAGGCTTCGCTCCGAAGAGTACATCACGAATCTCAGTGCCGAAGCGCAGACCTATGCGAACAACAACGCTGACACGTACATGAGAGAAGTGAAGACGCTGACTGACAATGTAACCCCGGTTATCACTAAAGCGTTTTACGAACAGGCGAAAAAGGACACGCCGAAACTGACGCTCGCAATGAACAAAGAGCGTGAGCTTCTGATGAAGAACGTGCAGGCTCGCCTTGAGAAGCAGATCAATGACCAATACGCAAAGATCCTGGCCGACTACGAAGAGATCCTGCTCACCGAATTTCCCAAGGTCGACGACGACATCATCCGGCGACGCATCATGGTCAATTTCCGGGAAGCCATGAATCGCATGGTAAAACGCTTCTACGCCGACCAGTTCCAGCGAGAACTGCAGGCGATGTACGACACCTGGGATGAATTCCCGATCGCCGACGCTGTCGAAGAAGGTGATGTTCCGATGGAAGACCAGCTCGTTGGATATCTCCTCGAGCTGACCACTCTCAAGCTGTCCGGCAAAGGCGAGCTGCTGACCACCGAACGAGAATCGTCCAACGCCACGCCCTCAGCGGCTGCTGATGATGCCGCAACTGGTCCCGCGCCGACCGACAGCGCTGCCGACGAAAAAACGATTTCACAACCAGCCAGGGACGACGCTAAGCCGGATGCCGCCGAAAAGGAAACACCTGCAAAGAAAGATGATGCCAGGCCGAGCCCACCGCCCGAACCAGAAACGACGCCGAAAGAAACCGAATAACACCGGTTTCCCGCTTCACGTTTCTAACTGAATTCTTTCGCATCATCATTTTCTCAGGAGATTTCTCAATGAGTTCCTCATCAAACGATTTAACACTTCAAACTGTCGAGAACGATCTTTCAAAAATCAGTACCAGCATGGCCCGTAGTGCAAGAGTCACCGGCTTCATCGGTGTCATCCTGATGGCGGCAATGCTGGGATATTTCATCTTTGGTTTCAGTGAAATCGAAGACCTCACTAAACCAGAAAACCTTGTCGCACTGGCAGGCGAAGTCGTTAACAGCAGCCTTCCCGAAATCCGAGAGTCTGTGCAGAGCACGGTCAACGATTCGGCGCCCGACTGGGCGCAGGCCATCAGTGACCAGGCCATCGGAGCAACTCCGACGATCCGCGAATCACTCGAAGATCACATCCTCGGACAATCAGAGGACGTCATATCTAACAATGTCACACTCGGTAAGACCGAGTTTCAAAGGATTCTGCGTGAGAACAGGTCATCCTTTGAAGTCACGCTCGACGAACTGGAAGACGGTTCAGAATTCTCTGAAGAGACGTTGCAGATCTTTCTTGACGCCGTGAACAAGGAACTCGGCCGCGACATGGAAGATCAGGCCGAAGAGGTTCTCGGCACGTTGATCGCGCTGAACGAAAAACTGCAGAAGCTCAGCTCGAATGATGCCCTCAACAAGGAAGAGGCGCTGGAACGTCAAACGCTGATGGTGATTCGCCGGCTGCAACTCCAGGAACAGGATGCCCAGATGCTGGCAAGAAGAAAAGCTGAAGAAGATGCCGCCGCCGCCGCCCGAGCTGAAACGGCAAAGGCCGAACTCGAGTCACCCGACTCGGACGCTGAAGCTCCGGCCGAAGCCGAACAAGTCGAAAAGCCAGCCGTCGAGGCACCAGCCGAAACCACTGAGGCGAAACCTTTGGGAGGAGACACCAAGGAAGAATAGCCGCCGTTCAAATGCCGAGCGTCTTCGATTCGGCAGGCCGGAATTACGACACAGCGGCGCGAACGACTTTCGTTCGCGCCGTTTTTGCGTGGCTCAGCGATTGTTCCAGCCTGCCTCGGTTACCAGGCACTCGTCACAGCCTCGATCGTTCACGAAACAGCCGGGCGAACGAAACGCTTTCGCGACGACTTCGGCGATGGCTCATCCGCGTCTTCAGATTCGAGTGGTGCATCGTGATGCTCCTCAGTCGCAAAGTCCGTGGTCTGCCTGAGCAGCAATCGCGCAAGTCCATCCCGCTGCGTCGCTCGCACAGATTCCAGAAAATTGACTTCGCCATTTAGCAACGCCGCAATCGGTTTCCCGTTGAGCAACGCAATTCGATTGTGCGCCGTCGCCGGGACACGCGAGTGCCTGGTAATTATGCCGACCAGGTTGAGTGGATCGGCGGCTGACAGGATCACCACTTCATCCGAGGGTGAGATGCTCGTCGCGCCGCTGTGATCCAAATCGAATTCCGGTTCCGCTTCTGCCGCAGGTTCCGCAGACGCATCGGGTGAGTTCAGAAAGCCCGTTCGAATACCAGCCGTTCTGGAAATCGCCTTGTTGCCGGCATCCGGAGTCCCGTCACGCAGATGCCGAAGCTTCTTAACAGTGTCACCGAGTGCGAACTGCTCGCCGGCAACGCCGGCAACAAAACGTCCGCCGCGGATTTCACCGCGAGCTTCCAGCCGACGATAAACCTGCAGCAACTCCCACCAGCGAGGCGTGCCGGCTTCACGTTCCAGTAGGTCGCGAAACACAACACCCCATCGTCGCAACAACTGCCATGCCCACTGCTCAACGACTTCGTTGTGAGTCAGTGGTGCGGTGATTAAGGCGACCGTGGGTAAGGCTGGCTCCTGTCCGCCGCCGTCACTCATTTGATCAGTCGATGATCGGTGACGCCACAAAGACCAGCGACCGATGGAACCGCTCGCGATTCGCCGTCGTGCCAGACCGCGGCGACGGCTGATCGAGGATGCTGCCTGGCCGCGTTCGGCCAGCAGACTTCGCAGGCCACCGAAGCCGTCTGCGGTCAGCAGTCCCACTGTGATCAGCTCACCGAGCACATCCTGAAACGTGCCTCCGGCAAGTCCGAGCTGCTGTTGCAGGTCGGCGGCAAACATGGCACCGGACGAATCGAGCAGTTCAACCGCCGCCTGCGCCGAGCCAGTCAACGGCGGCTCTTCATCTGGCTGACTCGCGGTCGCCAACCAGTCCTGATCGCCGCGCAGGAAGATCGAAACCGGCACGACTCGCGTCACGCCCGCGCGTGACTCACTGTCGCGTTTCGGCGGGAACAGCCGCCGCCAGGCAACTTCACCAGACAGACACAGCTCATCCAGCAAGGCAGGCCGGTAACCTTCAACGCGAGCCGGCAGGAGATCGCGTTCCCAGCAGACAGCCGCCAGGTCGTAACCCTGCAGCAGGGAAATGACTTCAAACAGCCCGTTGACTCCTGCCCGCCGACTCTTAGACGTCAGGCCATGATGATTCGTGAGGAACTGCAGAAACACTTCGGGAGAAACCGGCTGAATCTGCTGTCGCAGCCCCTGCATCGTCAGACGATGAATCCGTGAGAGCAGTCGGCGATGACACCATTCCGGCGACGGTTCGGCGTTCGTAGTCTTTACAGTGGCTGAAAAGTCAGCAGACCCGTTGGGTGAGCACTGCCCAACATTGTCAACACAGTCGCACTGTTCGTAGTTGGCATTGCTCACCCTTCCCGCGAGCTGATCGGTGGCTCTGAACCTGCCGCGCAGGACGATACCTTCGCCTTCCAGCGCTTCCAGCGCGGCGCACGCCTGATTCGGCTTTGTACCCGTTCGTCGAGCGGCTTCTTCGTGAGTCAGCGGGCCAGACGTTTCGAGCAAGCCGCGCATGGTCGCAACGCGACCGTCGACGTCGTTCCAAACGAGTCGCACGCCGTCGGGAGCCTGAATTTCCGGTACAAGTTTCGACTCTGGAAACATCGCCAGCACCGCCGGAATCCGTTCCGCCGCTGTCCAGATGGTAACTCCGCCCGTTGCTGTTGTACTCGTCGCTCGTCGTTGCAAAACCAATTCCTCAAGCCAGCCTCGCCAGTCTTCCATTTCGTCGTCCGGAACGACAATCCGAGTCAGTAACACATCGTGCAGCTCATCAGCGTTTCGAACGAGCGGTGTGGCTTCGCTGGTCACCTGATCGATTGCCAACGGGTCGAGCCGACCTAGATCACTGACCGATTCAACAGTCAGTGATCGCCGCGTTGAGACAGCTCGCGCGCGCCGCTCGGGCAGTTCGCCGCCGTCAAGAAACGCATACGGATTCGAATTAAGCAACTCGTAAGAAAACGGCGACGGTTCACGAGTATCCCGCGCGATGAACTCAATCTCTCCGGCCTCGACCTGCCGCAGGACATCAACCAGTCCGTCGATGTCGAGTGCTTCGCGCAGGCAGTCATCCATCGTCTGACGCAGCAGAATGTGCTCAGGCATTTGGAGTTCGCCGACCACGTTTTCCTGGCAACCAGTCAGCAATGGAAAGACCGAGGACAGCAGATCGTCCGCTCGAAACCGCTGCAACGCTGGCGGAATGCGTTTGCCTTTGTCGCGACGAGGGACCAGCAACGCGCGGTTTGCGTTCCATCGCCAGCGGATCTGGAACATCGGAATGTAGAGGATCGCCTGCTCCAGCAACCGCTGAGCGTTCTCCGATGTCAGCATTGGAAACATCGACTCCAGCGGGAAGCTGTGTTGAGGCCCCAGCGAAAGAATAAACCCGTCGTCATCAGCCGTCGCCTGAAGTTCAAAGTCGAACGAAACGCAGAACCGTTTCCGCATCGACAGGCCCCACGCCTGAGTGACTCGGGAACCGAACGGTGCATGCACAACCATCTGCATTCCGCCGGACTCGTCGAAGAATCGTTCGAAGATCACTCGCTTCTGCGTCGGCACAATTCCGACGGCAGCAATCTGAGCGGCCAGATAATTGACAACCTGACGCGCGGCGTGGTCCGAGCAATCCGTTTCCTTGACGAGCCACTTGACGATGTCGGCGGTCGAGTTTCGAAACTCAGTCCGCGTTGCAGGAAACTCGACTTCAGACGTTTCACCGCTGGGTACCGCACCGCCGTCTGAATCTTCCCACCAGCTTGCGATTACTGTTTCCGGTAGAGCCTTCAGCTTCGCCTCAAGGTCTTCGCGGATGCGCGAAACTTCTTCGCTCAGCTCACGCGTCCGACCGGGCGCTTCGCCTCGCCAGAACGGAACGGTCGGCGGAACTCCTCCCGCATCGGTGACATGGACGTCGGTGCCACGCACGCCTTCCATTCGCCATGATGTGTTGCCAAGCAGAATGATTTGCCCGGCGTGCGACTCGAGCGCGAAGTCTTCGTCCAGTGAACCGACCACGACGCCTTCGGGCTGGGCGACGACACGAAATTCGGCAACTTCCGGAATCGCTCCCGCGTTCGACGTTGCCACGATGCGAGCACCCGGTCGAGTCCTCAGCCGCTTCTGAACGAGATCCTGGTGAAGATAAACTTTCCCGCGCCCAGACCTTTCGGTGAGTCCTTCACTGAGAAACCGAAGCGTCTCGTTAAAGTCTTCGCGTTTCAGGTTTCGAAACGGCCATGCACGACGGAACATCGCGAACAGGTCGTCCGTACTCCATTCGCGACACGCGACTTCGGCCACGATCTGCTGAGCCAGTACATCGATCGAGCACTCGGGAATCGGGATCACGTCGAGTCGCCCCGCACGAATCGCCCGGATCAATCCCATGCTTTCAACAAGTTCGTCGCGGGTCAGCGCGAAAAGTCGTCCCTTCGGAGTCTTGCCCAGCGAATGCCCGGACCGCCCAACCCGCTGCAGGAACGTGGCGATCGCACGCGGCGAGCCGATCTGAATGACCAGATCGATAAACCCCACGTCGAGGCCCAATTCCAGCGATGCCGTGGCGACGACAGCCTTCAGTTCGCCTCCTTTGAGTTGTTGCTCGGTCTTCAATCGAATCGCCGAAGACAGCGACCCGTGGTGGCTGCCCACTTGATCCTCACCAAGAATCTCGCTGAGTTGATGCGTGACACGTTCGGCCATCCGCCGCGTGTTCACAAAAATCAGTGTGCTGCGGTGCGAGTTGATCAGCTCGACAATCCGTTCGTTGATCTCGCCCCATTGCTCGGTCGAGCACACAGCTGAAAGGTCGCTGGGCGGTACTTCGATCTTCAGGTCCAGATCTCGCGAATAGCCGACGTCGACGATCGAGCAACACGTCGTCTCGTTGACAGATGATTCTGACGCAGGCCGGATCAAGCTCCGCTCCGCTCCGGTACTTTGATTATCGCCCGGTTCATAACGACCGGAACGGCGCTGCGTTTGGTTCGGCCTGCAAGATCCAATCAGGAACTCGGCGATCCGTTCAATCGGTTTCTGAGTCGCTGACAGACCGATGCGCTGCAGTGGCCGTTCACAAAGGGACTCCAGCCGTTCGATTGTCAGCGCCAGATGTGAACCCCGCTTGTCGCGAACCAAAGCGTGAATCTCGTCGACGATGATCGTGTCGACCGACCTCAATGCCGCGCGGCCTTTCTCAGCGGTCACCAGCAGAAACAACGACTCGGGAGTCGTGACCACAATGTGCGGCGGTTTGCGAACGAGGGCCGCGCGCTGAGACGGTGTCGAATCACCAGTTCGCAGCCCGACACGTAAGCCGGCGATGGGTACCTCGGGGAACTCATCCGCGGCCAGCGCGTTCAATTCTTCCAGCGGCTCGGAAAGATTCCGGTGCATATCGTTGGAAAGTGCCCGCAACGGCGAGACGTAGATCACTCGAACGCCGTCTTGAAGCTTGCCGTCAATGGACTCCTTCAGCAGCCGGTCAATCACTGCCAGAAACGCGGTGAGCGTTTTTCCGCTACCAGTGGGAGCTGCAATCAGTGTGTTGTGTCCCTCGCCGATGTGAGGCCACCCGAGTCGCTGCGGTTCGGTCGGCGCAGCAAATCGGTTTAGAAACCAGCGTTCGATCAGCGGATGGAATCCAAAAAACGACATCCCGAGTGGGTTTCCTCTTTGAGTCGCGAATTCAGGAAATCATACGCTCCCGGATTGCGGGACTGTTGTCTAGACTCACAACTAAAGCAGAAGGCGAGCCAACTTGTTCTCGTGACTACTTACCCGACAAGTCTGACGCAAAGTCGCGAAGACGCTAAGCAACGCAAAGATTGATGAGTCCAGGGTCACAATCGAAAAAGTCGACAGACACATACGTCAGGTGACAAACTCTTTGCACACTTCTGAGTCTTCGCGTCAGAAGAACATTCATTCTCAAACTAATTCCAGATTTCAGCGATCGGAACGGCATCGTGACAGGCAAAGCGTGGGGCGGGCGATTTCAGGAAGCGACTGACGCTCGAGTCGAGAAGTTCACCGAGTCAATCAGTTTTGACGCGAGGCTCGCGGATGTCGATATCACCGGCTCGCAGGCTCACGCGCGGATGCTGGCCAAAGTTGGCCTGATCGCAGATGACGAGCGTGACCAGATCGTTTCCGAGCTGGAGAACATCCGAGGCGAAATCTCACGTGGCGAGATGGAACATCAGACGTCGCTCGAAGACATTCATATGCACATTGAGAGTCGACTGACAGAACGGCTTGGCGATGTTGGACGAAAGCTGCACACGGGCCGCAGCCGCAACGACCAGGTTTCAACCGACCTGAAACTCTATACGCGCGCGGCCATCGACCAGATCGACGCGTTGCTGCTCGACGTGCAGAAGGCGTTTGTCGAGCGGGCGGACCGTGATCGAGAAATCGTCATGCCGGCCTACACGCATCTGCAACGCGCGATGCCCGTTCTCGCTGCGCATTACTGGCTGGCTTATACCGAAAAATTTGAACGCGATCGCCAGCGGCTAGCTGACTGCCGACGGCGACTCAACGTGTCGCCGCTTGGTGCGGCCGCTCTGGCAGGAACGTCGCTGCCGATCGATCGTCACGAGACTGCTCAACTGCTCGGCTTCGAAGACGTCGCGAGAAACAGTCTCGATGTCTCAAGTGATCGTGACTACATGGTCGAGTTCGTCATGGACTTGTCGCTGATCGCCGCTCATCTGAGTTCATGGGCCGAAGAGTGGATCATCTGGTTCTCGTGCGAGTTCGGGTTTATCCAGCTGCCCGACGCGTTTACCACTGGCTCGTCCATCATGCCTCAGAAGAAGAACCCGGACGTGCTGGAGTTAATCCGCGGCAAGACCGCACGAGTCATGGCCGATGTGTCTCAGTTGCTGATTCTGATTAAGGGCCTGCCGATGGCTTACAACCGGGATCTGCAGGAAGACAAACTCGCGCTGTTCGACGCGTTCGACACCGTGACCGCGTGTCTGGAAGTCGCTCCGGCCTTGATCACCGGAGCCGAACTTCAGGTCGACCGGATCAACGAAAAGATCGACGACGGATTCCTCGACGCGACGTCGCTGATGGAATACCTCATCAAACGCGGAGTTCCCATGCGAACGGGACACGGCACTGTCGGGAACCTCGTCGCCGAGTGCGAGAGTCGCAAATGCCGACTGAGCGACCTCTCGCTGGACGATCTGCAGGCCGCGTGTGACCTGATTGATGAATCGGTCTACGACGTGCTGGGAACCCGGAACGCCGTCGCCGCGCTGCAGAGTTTTGGTTCCGGTGGGAAAGCACCTGTCGAAGAGCAGATCGGTTACTGGCAGGATCGCCTTGGCTGGACGGATCGGCGATCGGTTGGCGAAAGCCCAGTGGCCTGACACCAGCGGGTTTATGTCCGCCGTTTGTCTCCACGGTTACTCACGTGAGGGCTTCAGACACCGGTGTCGATTTGTCCGTCGAATCTGCGAACTGAACTGGGACAAGGGTCCCGAAGAATTCAGTCAACCGCTGATCGTAACCTTCCTGATCGGTCTGCCTGGCTCCGTTGTGGCGGGCCTTCGGTACCACCCAGAGATCGACCGTATCCTCACCGATACCTTTCTGCAGCAATTTGGCGATTCCAGGACGGACATAGTTGTCCTGAGCGCCAGAGATCAACAGCACGGGCCGATCTCGCAACGCGGGCAGGTACTGCTCCAAATGAACGTAGCGACATTTCCGCCGAAACTCGCTGTAGATTCGACCGCCGAACAGACTGACTTCGATATGCCACGCTGGAATCCAACCCGACATCCACTGCGGTACCAGCAGCGAAACCCAACGCTGCGAAAACAGGCTCATCATCGATCGAGTCGAATACGCACCGTCACAAGCAACGCACTCAACGTCGTTGGACTCGGCAGTTGCTGCCAGTGCAGAAACTCCACCGCGACTGATTCCAAAGACTCCAAGCGGTTGGTGGCTTAACTCTTCACGCTGTTGAATCAACTTCAACGCTCCGCGAACGTCAATCAGTTCGAACTCGGTCAGCCAATGCAGAGGTTGGTATCCGGCCTGTCGATCGCTCGTACCGTGGTTTCGAAAGTCGAAAGCGAGAATCTCGAAACCAGCTTCGAACAACCCTTCACAATACGACATTGCCGACCAGCGGTTGCCGCCTAGTTCGTGACAGAACAGGATCAAGCCGCGCGAGACGCGATCTTCGTGACGAAAATGGCAGGCCTGAAGCTCCATTCCATCGTCAGTCCGAAAACTGAGTTCTTTCGCACGTGGGTCAGAACCGAACTCGCCAGGATTCAGAGGTGGAGCGTTTTCGATCATTCGCATGACTGACCGACTGATCGCGAGCTGAATAACGATCAACGTGATCGTTAGCGCGATAAGGCAGGCAACGATGAACCAGGCCACGTTGGACTCCTGTAGTGCTTGATCGTCGGATTGAAATCGCAATTCATCAGACGTGAATAAATCCGACTACGCGGCGTACTCACGGAAGATCAGCGAAACGTTCTGTCCTCCAAATCCGAAACTGTTCGAGAGACAGGTTTTGACCGTCGTTTCACGAGGCTGATTCGGGATGTAGTCCAGATCGCAGACGGGATCGGGCGTTTCGTAGTTGATCGTTGGCGGCAGGACATTTCGATTGATCGCCAGCAGGCAGGCAATCGCTTCGACACTACCAGCGGCGGCAATCAGATGCCCCATCATGCTCTTGATACTTGATACCGGCGTTGATTGAGCGTCGTTACCGAGCGCCTGTTTGCAGGCGAGAGTTTCGACCTGGTCATTGACCTTGGTACTGGTTCCGTGAGCGTTGATGTAGTCGATGCTGTCCGTGTTGATTCCGGCATCGTTCAACGCCATGCGGATGCAGGCGGTGGCTCCGCGGCCTTCAGGGTGAATGTCGGTCACTCGATAGGCGTCTGCAGTGGAGCCATACCCGGCCAGTTCTCCGTAGATTTTCGCCCCTCGTTTTTTGGCGTGTTCGAGTTCTTCGAGGATCAGAATACCCGCACCTTCGCCCAGCACGAATCCGTCACGATTACGATCGAACGGTCGCGAGGCTTCCTGAGGGTTAACGTTATGAGTCGACAAGGCCGTCAGCAGATTGAATCCGGTCAGACCGAACGGGTGAATCATGCTGTGAGCCCCGCCCGAGATCATGACATCCGCATCGCCACGTCGAATGATCTCGGTGGCTTCGCCGATTGCCTGGCTGGAAGCCGCACAAGCCGTCAGGCAGTTCATGTTTGGACCCTGGGCGTTGAACAGGCTCGCCAGATGCCCCGCAGTCATGTTGGGTTCCTGCTCAAGTTCAGATTCTGCGTGCAGCTGCTCCATACCAAGACGAGCAAAGGCCTCCAGATCGACCTCGTCTTCGTTTCGGGACTGTGCAATCAGACCCATGAACAGGTTGAAGTCCTGAGCACCCTCGCCGGCACCCAGATAAACACCGAATGACGCAGGATCGAGATTCTTACAATCCTCGATGCCCGAATCCTTCATGGCCTCGACAGCAGCACCGATGGCGAAATGGATGTTTCGACCAGCGTACTTGAAGCGTTCGGTGTTCGTGATGTAATCAGACAGGTCAAAGTCCTTGACCTGCGCCGCAAACTTTGTCGGGAATTTCGACGCATCGAAATACGAAATCCAGTCGATTCCACTGCGACACTCCATCATGGAATCCCACATGGTATCGAGCGTTTTTCCGACGGGCGTCATGCAGCCCATGCCTGTAACAACGACTCGGCGTCTCATTGCTCGGTCCTCGGAACTCGTAAACCTGTACGAGCAAAATGCAGGTCAGGCTGTGCCTGACGAAATCTTTGGTTCGCAGTAAATGTGGTTCACTGTAAATCAGATAAGCTTACGTGTTTCGAGCAGCGTTATCGCCGACCGGCGTCTGTCGGATCAATTGACCAGAACGTAAGACGGCTAAGTACCATCCCCAGCCTGCCCGACATCCAGAATACCCAGCAGATTCATTGAAAATACAAAGTTCTTCTGGTCAATCGCCCCGAACTGTGAATCCTTCTGATCGAGATGCACAAACATGATCTCCGCCTCGGCCACGAGTCGGTCTCCCACATGCGCGGTGACATCGACGCCACCGCCTTCAGCACGTGAGTCCGTCAGCGTTGCCGTATAGATCAGCGAATCTCCCGGAACGGCCCACGAGTGAAACGTGACGATGGGAACCTTGGCCAGGATCACAATGTGTTCGAAGTTGTTGACCTCGCCCAGCAGAATTCCGCCCGTTTGAGCCATGCCTTCGATCATCAAAGATCCTGGCATGATCGCAAACCCCGGAAAGTGATCGTGCAGGTGCTCTTCGGCCAGGCTGACATTTTTGACAGCTTTGGCGTACTTGCCACTTTCGAATTCGACGAATCGATCGATCCAGAACCAGCGCATAACAAGTTACCTTGAACCGTGACCAATTGGTTCATCAGAAGCATAAATAACCAGCGGACGCAAACACTCCGAGGTGCAAAGACTCGCAAAGCGGTCCGACCACCTGGGGATCCAGTCTTTGCGAACCTCTGCAGCTCCGTGACTTTGCGTTAGCAGAACTAGCCTGCGTTCAACTTGTTCTCGACGAAGTTCGTGATCATGTTGACCGTAAACAGGCTCTGGATATTCTCCACTTTCGGATCGTCCGCGAAGGAATCGATGTCCGCATGCGGCATCTTCGCTCGCATTGTGGCGAGTCCTTCTTCCGTGACTTTTCCGTCGTCTACGAATGATGCATCTGCTGCAAGGTTCTCCGGGAACAGCTCACCGCGTGGAATTTTGATTCCAAAATTCTTTTCCAGACGGAAGACGATATCCAGAAAGTCGATGGACTCGGCGCCGAGGTCATCGACCAGCGTCGCGTCTTCCGTTACTTCGTCGTCGTCGACTCCCAGTGCGTCAACCAGTGTTTCCTGTACCTTCGCAAAAATCTCGTCACGTGATGCCATCTGGCAATCTCCTCTGACCTGGGGTCGTACGCCCCGTTTGTTTCGCCGCAGACCCAGCTTGTTTCGTCGACAGTCCGGCGAATCGACTGCTGACTCAAACCCACTCTATATCGAGTGCAGAGAGCCTGACCGGGCTCACTGCACTTATCTGCACCGAAGCGCAGAAAACCCGCAAAACTACATTCCACTTCCCAGCGTTAAGCCGCCATCGACAGTCAGAACGTGACCGGTGATGTAGGACGACTCGTCGCTGGCGAGGAACGATACCGCATTGGCGATGTCGTCGGCTTCTCCCAGCCGTCGCACGGCAATCTGTTTCTGAATCTCTTTTCCCGCAGCGTTGACGATCGCTTCCGTCATGTCCGTGGCAATAAAACCAGGAGCCACTGCGTTGACAGTGATCCCTCGCCGACCAACTTCCTTAGCCAGGCAACGGGTAAACCCTTCCAGCCCGCCCTTGGCAGCTGCATAGTTCACCTGCCCCGGGTTTCCGTAGCGAGCCGCGACGCTTGAGATGTTGATAATCCGCCCTTTGCGAGCAGACATCATCGGACGAATGGCGGCGTGGCAATAATGGTAGATGCTGTTGAGGTTTGTATTGATGACCGCCAGCCAGTTTTCTTCGCTCATTGCTGCCAGCAGTCCGTCCTTAATGATGCCGGCGTTGTTGACGAGAATGTCGATCCGCTCCCATTTTTCGACAACGGTGTCGATCAGTTCGTGAGCCTTCGCTCCGTCCGCAGCGTCAGCCTGAATGGCAAATACTTCCCGTTGGTCCAGTTCCAGTTCTTTGACCAGAGCGTTGGCAGCTTCCGCATTTGAATTGTAGGTGAAGGCAACTTTCGCCCCTTCTTTCGCCAGAGCGTGCACAATGGCTCTGCCGATCCCGCGACTGCCGCCGGTGACGAGTGCTGTCTTGCCTGCCAGTTTCATGCTTCTCTCCTGAAGGCTGTCGCATCAACAACCAGCCCAGCGTACTGTTTCTGATGATGACCTGTGCGGAATTTAAAATGGAACCTGCTTTTTCTGCCGACTTCCCGCCGTTTACAAGTCCTGGGAGTCGTCCCAGTCGTCGCTACAGGGTCACTGAGGGGAATCACACAACGGGGAATCACACAACAGCTGGTTGCCAGACCTGAGCGAACAGCTCTTTCATTTTCCCGGTGAGATATTCATCGATCTTCGCCTGTGATTCGTTTCTGTCTTTCAAATTGAGCTGAGACAACGTGATTCGGGCTGACACTGCCGACTCGCCGTCAACGGTGCCTTGCGCCTTGAAAGTACACTCGCTCTCGCCCCACTTGTGGGTCGTTACTGTGACTAGAAGTTGCTTACCTGGCGTGACGAAACTGTTGAACTTGACGGCCTTCGCCTGTTTCAGCAGCACTGTCGAATACTTGAAATCCTCGGTCGCCCTCATCAGCCACGCACCAGACTGTACGAGAGCTTCGACCATCATCACGCCTGGCATCACCGCGAAGCCTGGAAAGTGATCCTGGAGATACTCCTCGGCCAGCGAGAGATTTTTGACCGTTGTGATCGACTGACCTTTGTCAAGTTCAACGATTCTATCGATCAGTGAAAAACGCATCCGACATACCCTGACTTACCGAACGGTGTCACTCTGAAACTGCATGCAAGGACGAACCGACGCCAACGCTGAAGTATTCGGCCCGACTTAAACAACGCGTACCTAAGTGGTACGAAAACGGAAAAGCAGAGTCCGGCTCAATTGGTAGTTAGTTAGTTTTTGGGGGAGGGACCAGAATCGATTGCTTCCTGCGAGGCATCCGTTCGACTGCATAACAGCGTGTTCGAACTACAAAGTACAGAAAACAACCTTGAAACTGACCTGCTTTGCTCGACAGGAACGCGCTAAGGCATGACCTGGCTATGCCGAGTCGCGCAGCAACTTCGTGGTGGGATGGAAAGCTGGCCACTCTACCGCTGCCTGAATCGCGATTCAAGCGCAGTGAATGCTTGATTCTGCCGCCGATTCTTCATGAAATCACAGACAACGCTCTGTCACAGTTGTACAGAGAATTCCCAGAATTCCGACTACAGCGGGTCTCGCGGTTAGAATTACGAGCACCTCGATGGTTGAGTCGGTTTTCAATGTGCACCCGATCACAGAGAATAGCGTGTGCATTGTTGAATTTCCGCACGACGGAGCCGCGACAGCGTTCAATTTCCGCTCGACTCATTCGTCGAACTCAGAAGATATACACGGCGGTCGGCTTCACTTGAGAGGGTGGTGACTCGTGGCGACATTCAAAGAATTGACTGACTTCTTCCAGCAGGTCGGAGCTTCCAACGTCAGGCATACGACCAAAACATATCTTGCTCACGCAATCACTGTGCATGGCGACCTGAAGAAGTGGGGGTGCGACGAGACCGTGCAGAACGCCGGGTTGTTTCATTCGATCTACGGCACCGAGCGGTTTCAGCGGTTCACATTGCCACTGGAACGTCGGGACGACGTGAAATCGCTTGTTGGCGAACGCGCGGAGTGGCTGGCCTATTTGAATTGCGCGATGGATCGCCAGCATTTCGACAACGAAACGCTGAAAGAATCTGGCTCTGACGGATTTCTCGATCGATACACTGGCGACGTCATCAAGCTGTCCCAGCACGACGTTTCCGATCTCAACACCATCCATCTTTGCGACTGGCTTGAGCAGGTCGAGCGTTCGCAAGACTGGAATTACCGGCGGCCTGTCTATCGTGCAATCGCCGAACGACTCGGCGGAATCGCGTTGGAATCATACGACGCCGTGTATTCAGGCGAGTCCGTTTGAGCAGCGACGCTCACGCTGTTCCGGTTCTCAGCGTACGCGTTGGGGATTTGTTTGAATCCGAACGTGTCCTTCGCAGAACTTGCAGGCGACGTTCATCCCGAGGTACTTCGGTGCGACTCGCAACTCCTCGTCGCAATGGCCACACGACGCGTAGAACGCCTTTGTATTCACGCGCGGACTCGCCAGATCGAGCAGAAACTGGCCGTTGCAGTGTTTGCATGCGACTCCGACGCCTGCGTACTTGCGGTTGATGCGTAGTTCTTCACGACAATGCGGGCAGAGTATGAAATATCCTGCAACTTCGACGTCGATCACGGTGCCAATCTCCTTTAGTTCGAAGAACTGTGGGACCTCCACATCACTTCGATGCAAATCCGAATTCAGCAGCGCTCGACAGAACTGACAATGGATTAGATTGGCAGGCATGTCCTGTCCGCAATCCGGGCAGGAGCCTCCAGGCCAGGTGGGCATAACTGGTTACCTCAAATCATCCAGTCTTGAAGTCGGTTGCGACCAATTCACAACCTGTTGACCGGTTCACATTACCGATCGACTCCGGGCCCGCCGACGTTTCATTCCAAACAGTGTTACTTCCCGTCTGGGCTTCCCGCCAACTGTAATGAGGTCCATCTGCCTGATTCTGAACAGTTTGTCCAATTTGTCTGTCGATCAGGCCACTGGTTTGACTCAGGAACTCACGAAAAGTTGCGAGGAAATGTTACGCCGGTTACAGAATCCCCAATCTTGTCGAACTTGTCCAGTCGTGTTGCACCGTTGCAGCGTCGATGCTCGGTCGGCATCCTGATAAGTCGTCACCCGACCGCGTTCCAGGAGTTTTTCTGTAAGTCTGACTCGTATTCAGCTAGCGGGTTGTACGTGCAGGGCCACAGGAGAGTGAATCATGATCGCGATATTCGGGCTCGTTGCCCGCACTAAGTTTTTCCCGGTGAAAATGCGAATTCAGGCGATTCAGAAGCTCAGCAACGCGCGATCCCGTTCGGCTGCCGAGCAGCTACTGAAGCTGCTCGACGGGTGTGACCGTGAGATTCAGGACACGGTTCGGATCGGTATACAGTCTTTGGGTGTGGTTATTGTCGAACCAGCGATCCGACAACTTTCTCGACCAGTGCCTCCCCCGCAACGAGCAGCCGCCGAGGCACTGACAATGGTTGGTCCGACCGCAGCACCAGCTGTGGCGGCCCTGACGCTGCAGTTAGGCTCGTCCGTTGTTGATCTGAGAGTGGCCGTTCTGTCCGCCCTTGGTGCGGTCGGGTCGGCAGCGGCATGCAGTGTTGAAAACGTCGCCGGTCACCTTTCATCCGACCACATCAAGGAAGTCGCCGCTGCCGCGACAGCGTTGGGCCAGATCGGTCCCGCGGCAAAGTCGGCAGTACCGCAACTGATCGGACTTGTTGCCCATCGCGACAAAGTCGTCCGCGAGGCGGCCAGTTCCGCGATCGGGAAGATCGGGCCGATCACCCGCGTCTTCGTGCCGACGCTGATCGAACAACTCAACAATGACGATGTGGGCGTACGAGTGGCCGCAGCGGAGGCTCTCGGGCGAATGGGGCCTGACGCCAGCAAAGCCGTTGTGCCATTAAGTCGCTATGTGGAACACACGACTCGAGATCTGCGACAGGCAGTCATGGAAGCTCTCGGCAGAATCGGACCGGCATCTCGCGAAGTTGAGTCCGAAATCGCCAAATGCCTGGACGATCGCGACTGGGGTGTCAGAGAAGCCGCCGCGCGAGCAACTGGTCTTTCCGGAGCAAATGACCGAGTCACCATTCGGCGATTACTCAATCTGTTGCAGGACAGCCGCGGCAGTGTCAGGCGGTCGGCTGCTGAAGCGGTCGGACGAGTTGGAAGTTCCGCCGCCGACAGTGCGCCGGCTCTGGTAGCACTTTTGTCGGATAAGTATCAATCAATTCAACTGGCGGCAGCGAAGTCGCTTGGCCAGATCGGAGCCGCCGCGATCGAACAGGTCAACGGGATCGTGACGCTGCTTTCGAACGAAGATGCTGAAATTCGCGAAGCGGCCGCGAAAGCGCTCGGAGCAATCGGACCAAACGCCAGCGAAACCGCTCCTGCGCTGATCGCCGCGCTCAATGACCCGGAAGGGCGAGTCGTGCAATCGGTCGTCGGAGCGTTGACCCAGATGGGAGCATCCATGAGGGGGAGTATTCCCCTGCTTGTGGACAATCTCTCGTCAAACGACGACCGACTGAAGCTGACCTCGCTGCAGACTCTCGGGCAACTGGCCCCGCATTCTGAATCAGCTGCGGACTCGATTCAAAACTGCCTGGCCGATCGCAACAATACCGTTCGCGAAGCCGCGCGTTCGGCACTCGAAAGAATCCATCGCGCGGCACAGACGGCGGTACGTCGTTAAGTGCCACGGGAAACTTGCTGTGCTGACTGACTCGACTTACCGATCAGCAGGTTTCAGGTGGACGACTTTTTCGTCGATTTCGAAGGCGATGCCCTGGGCATCGAACATGGCGTGGAACAATTCCTCAGCAGTCAGCTCATTGGCTTCCAGGCGAATTGGTTTATCCAGGCGGATGCCGGCTTTCTCCAGCTGCTCTGCGTCATACTGAAAGTCGTAACCAGCCTGCTTCTGCAGAGTATTCATGAAAGCTGTCAGCGGCGCGTTGGCCACAGCGAAGGTGAACTTTGTGATTCCGCTGCCGAGCCTGTGTTCGTCAGAGCGAGGTTTGCGTCGCTCGGGATAGATCAGCAGTTCGACGTTTTCAAGCTGCTCGAACGTGCCGCTGACCGTGAGGCGGCGTCCGGCAACGCGAGGTTCCAGTCCCGGCATTCGCTGGTTGAGCTGATCAACAATGCCGCGTTCCGTGCCTGCTCGCAGCGTGAACTGTCGTTCGATGCGCGGGGCAGGGGGCATGTCAACAATGCGAATGCCATCGCGAGAAGCGGTCCATTCGAAGCTCAGATTGAACTGAGCGAGCACTGCCAGCAGCATTTGCGTCGGCGTCGCCGATGGCAGAAACGCCTCCGACCACAGATCGTGAGGCACTCGCTCAAGCGATTCGATCTGCAGTTCGTAACGGCGACCGATGTCGCTGAGCAGTTCACGAGGCGTCGTCAGATCCGGCCAGTTCAACGTCTGGCGTCCGAGCAGTTCGAAACTGCGACGTGTTCGGGGCGAGGTTGATGGCTCGTTCCCCACAGCAGAAACACCTCCGGAAACCAACGCGGCGGAGGCAATTTCTTCGACCGTCCGCAGGCGGAGTGCCGTCTCGCGCGGGCCGATGTAAATGACATTGCCCAGGACGCTGACGTCTGCGTGAACCTCGGAAGCGATGAGATTCAGCAGGGCGAGCAGGGTGACATTGCGAACCTGCAGCGACAATTCGCGGCCGGGATCGATCCGACGATCGAGCAGGATGGCGACCAGCCGCGTTGCTGATAGTTGTTGCAGACCGGATCTCAGATTCTGTCCCTGCCATGCGAGGGACAGCTCTTTTTCAAGAGCATCCTCAAACGCGCGGGATGTCAGGAAATCCGGAGTATGCTCGCTCGATTCCGCGGACGGTGCAGTCGTTCCTTCCGACAGGACAGGCGTCGCTGGAGCCTGGATGGGTACTTGAGCGTCGGCTGTCGGAACGATCAATGCGGTCTGAAGAATGTTTACAAGCAGAAAAACAGTACACACCGTTATGCGGAAACGTTTCCCGGTGACAGACCCGCAGGTGTCGAGTGTTTGCTGGAGAGGCGTCATGTGGGCTGGTAGTATGGCCGGAGTTCGCGGCAGAACCTGTTGACTGGTTAGCAGTTTCGACGTTCTCTGCCATTGTGGGTACCGCGTTCCACCTCAGCAATGCCGATGTCTGGTCGGTATTTGAATTTCGAGGTTTACGCAGCGTGACGGGGATGATTTCCGGAAACACACTTCGTCCCGGTTCGCGCCGCAGCCATGAAAGACTGACTCAGATGCTTAAGACTCACGCTGTCGGAATTGACCTCGGAACGACGTACTCGTGCATCTCGTATCTGAACGAACATGGAGAGCCTGTCACGCTGGCCAACCACGAAGGCGAATTGTCGACGCCTTCGGTAGTCCTGTTCGATGTTGACGGCGAGGTCGTTGTCGGCACCGAAGCCCTGCGCAACGCCGTCGTCAAGCCGCTGCGAGTCGTGCAGAACTCGAAACGATACATGGGCGATCCCGAACACAAATGGATTATCGACGACCGAGCGTACACGCCGATCGACATAGCAACGCTCATTCTGAAAAAGCTGCTGTCAGCGGCCGAAGAGCAAATCGGGAACATCGAACACGCTGTCATCACCGTGCCGGCACAGTTCAGCGACATTCAACGTCAGTGGGTCGTGGAAGCCGGCAAGCGGGCGGGACTGTCCGGTGTCGACATGATCAACGAACCGGTCGCGGCCGCACTGTGCTACGTGCTGGGCACTGAAGGGCTGTGGTTTACCGAGCTGGCCGAAGAGCAGCGGATCATGGTGTACGATCTCGGCGGCGGAACGTTTGACCTGTCGCTGGTGAAGTACCACAGGAACGAAGTGAAAGTGATCGCCAGCAGCGGAGATCTGAATCTTGGCGGCATCGACTGGAACCGCACGCTGTTGGACGCCATCGCGAAGCAGTTCACGAAGGATTTCAAAGTCGACCCGCGCAGCGATCCGAAGAGCCTTCAGTTTCTGGCTCTGGAAGTGGAAAACACCAAGCGCAGTCTGACCGTCCGACCGAAGGCGGCGCTGACGTGTCAGCATGCGGGGCATCGCAAGTCGTACCAGATCGAACAGGCTCAATTCGAAAAGCTGACGCAGCCGCTGGTTTCGCGAACGTGCGAAATCACTCAGGCGATGCTCAAAGACAACAGGATGGGTTGGGCACACGTCGACGTGATCCTGAGCGTCGGCGGTGCCTCTCGCATGCCGATGGTTCGGAACACGCTGAAGCAACTCGGCGGACGAACGCTGAACACGTCACTTTCTCCGGACCAGTCGATCGCTCACGGAGCGACTTACTACGCCGGGATGCTGTTGACGAACAGCGACTTTGCCAAGTCGATTCTCAGCGAAGAAGTCACTGCCCGACTGGCAAGCATCAAACAACAGAGTGTCAGCGCTCGAGGCCTCGGTGTGCTGGTTCGCGACGAAAACAACAACCGCATCCCTCACTACCAGATTCCGGCGAACACACCTCTGCCAGCATCGATCACGAATCAGTTTGGAACGGTAACGCGGAATCAGAAGCGAGTTCACCTGCACATCGTCGAAAGCGGTACCAGGGCCGATCAGCAGTACATCGAACTGGGGACATGCATTATCGAAGACCTGCCGGCCGATCTGCCCGAGAACTCGCAGATTCAGGTGACGATTTCTTACGACGAACAGGCGCGAGTTCACGTCGCCGCCAAAGATGTCACCAGCGGAAAGCAGGCATCGACGGAGATCGTTCGTGAAGAGAATCTCGTCATGCAGGAACAAGCTGTCGCGTCGCCCACCGCGATGCCAGCGGCCGCTCCGGAAGTAACGGACTGGCAGTCGTCAGACGTGATCACACCGGGCACTCCACGGAAAGAAGGTGACAGTCCCTCGCCAGTTCCGAAGAAGGCGCCGTCGACATCGAAGACGGTACAACCACGACCCGTTTCTGAATCGCAGATTCCGGTCAGACCAGCGAAGGCAAAGGCCTCGCCGGTTTCTAAGGAAATCGATCTCGGAAACGCGATCCGTGATGATGAACTGGAAGATGCTGGCAGGCCCGTACCGCTGTGCAACAGGTGTGGAGAAACACTCGACCACCGCGGTCGCTGCCTTAGCTGCGCCGCAAAAGTTGCGGGATCAGCATCGTCAAAACCGAAGACCAGGAAAGTTGGCGCACGAACTTCTGCTGCACAGGGCACCTCTGCGGGAAAGACTCCCCCAGGAACGGCAACTGATGTTGCGGGTAAGCGAGTCAGCAGCGGTCCCAGGAGCAGTCCCGCAATTCCAATCGACGACGACGAAATTCTCGAACTGGAATTCCCCGATAATGGTCGACTAAAGAAGGCACCTGGTGCAAATTCCGGTCGCAAGGTTCAGCCGAAGAAGGCACGGTCAGCGGGACCGTCAGTCAAAGCTCCACCTTTACCGCCATCGCTGAATGCCAAGAGCGGCAAGAGTGCCAGGTCGCCCGATTCGGGCACGCTTCGTAAGGGCAACCTGAGCGATGAGGGTGAGGACGAATTCTGGCAGCTCGCCGAGGATTAAGATTCGAAGGCTGCCGCCGCTCAGCGCCGGGGCGAGGTCGTGCTTCCTTCCAGCGGGTTCACCGTGATCACTCGGAGGTGATTGATGTTGATTTCCCACGGACCATCGAACGATCTCGCTTTACTCAGGAAGCTCTTCAGGCGACCGATTTTCTGCTCGTCAGTAACTTCGAGGGGATGATTGTTCCCTGGTGGGCGCCCCCAGATGATTCGAGAGCCGCCGTCGGTCGTCACGACAAGTCGCAGTTCCTCGTAAAGTACTTCGGCGGTCGCTCGGGGCGGAACTTCAACGGAGCGAAGTTTCCATTCGTTCCAGTACGGAAACAGCACGACCGACAATCGCGCCGCTGCCGTCACGCGTTCGTCGCCCCAGGCCAAACCGACTCCAGCAAGTGGCACCGTCGTCATACCTGTGATCTTCGGGTAAAGACCGATATCTGATGGTGGAAAGTCTCCAGGAGGCAACAGGATTCCTTCCTCGTCAACCGGGTAATAGCCGTCGCTGACGCTGACCATCGCCACCGGCTCACGATAGTCGAAAGAAACTTTGGCTCGAGCTGGAACCGAGATCTGGACCGTGACCGGCTTCTGAACCCAGGGATGCTGCTCAAAGGCTTCAGCGATCAGCGTCGCCAGTTCGGGGTCCAGGACGGAAACCTCGTCCGGCAGATTGGCGGAGCCGATGACCTGATCAACGAAGCCGATGGGGACCCAGCGAGGTGGACTGGGAACTTCAACGTCGCGTGTGCGCAGGCGGTATTCTTCCCGCGCGGACAGGTTCGGCATTATTCGCAAAGCCATGGGAGTCAGGACGAAGATCGCCCCGGCAAGAGCTCCCCACAACAGAAGTCGTGGTTGGAAGATCGCGCCCAGCATACGGTCCTTCAGCGGCGGCGACTCGGGGGGAGCCGCACTTTCCGATTTCTTCCGCCGCGTGGTTTTCTTCTTCTCGGTCATTCTGGCTGGTACCTGAAGCGCGCAGAAAATCTTCCGGGGACCGAACTGTTCCGCTCAATTGTCAATTCGCCGGATTTTGCCGAAGCGTTGACTCTGGATTGCCGCGCAGCCACGGAATCTGCACCTCGGCGGCGTCTGCACTGGCGATTCCGACGAAGCTGCTCTCGCGGATTGTGCCCTCAACGGGAAGTCTGAGGAATCCGCGGGCTGGGAGGACGATTCCCGACATTGACTTTCGACATCTGCAGAGATCCCGGAACTGTTTCACCTCGCCTGCCGCGAAGCTATTATCCCGACTCGTAACTGGTTCCGGTGCCGGGTTTGGGCCGGATTGCATCAACTGTCTCCAGACTGACGGCCTGCCATCATGTCTATCGCACAGGCTGAAAAGCTAAAAACAGAATTCACAGATAAGTGGGTTGTCGTTAACAAAAGTGTCCCCGAACTTCGGCGATTTGCCGGCATGACCGGAAAGGTCAAGACCGTCAATATGAACTGCCAGGCACTCGTTGAGTTCCACGGCATCGAAGACATCGGCTGGTACGACATCGGCACGAGCTTCCTGACGATCGTCGATGAGCCGGTCAAAAGGGAGAAGCCCGCAGAAGCTGCTGCAGCCAAAGTGGCTCCCAAAGCTGAAAAAGCCGCTGGCGGCAAGAGTCCGCTCGAACTGGCACGTCAGGGGAAGGGAGCAGCCGGAGCAGCGAAAAAGCCAGCCGCCGGTGGTTCTCCGCTCGACATGATCCGCAAACAGGGGGCCTCGGCTGCTAAACCAGTGGCGGCACCCGGTGATGCAGGCAAGAAGCTGTCGCCGATGGAACAGATCCGTCAGCAGGGAGCCTCCGACAAAAAAGGGGCACCTGAACCAGCCGCAGAAGACGTTGCCGAAGCGCCTGCCGAAGCGCAGAAAGCCCCCGCAGCAGAGGCTGGTAAGAAGCTGTCGCCACTCGAAATGATCCGCAAGCAAGGTCCTGCCAAGGGATAGCATCCGGTCAATCGACCAGTTTCACGTCTGACCCGATGTCCCCGTTGGTATCGGGTCTTTTTCATAGGCTTGTTCGGACGCTGTCTGCAGCCCGCGGTCGAGAACGACGTGATACAAGCTTGCAGCGCATCGTTTTCGACGGCGCGGGCCATAACGTGGACATGGCGTGACGTTTCACGCCAGATTCGGCACAATGGTCGAAGTCGGTGTCTGATTGGACTTCAGCCCGGCCCTGATGATGTGCAATCGGGACGCTCGACTCCCGTGTGAAGAGCGACAGGAATCGCCTCATACGGTCCCCAGATCGAACGAGAACCTCGTGAAAGGTGTCACTCGACTGGTCGAAGCCGTCTCCGTTTCTTTAACCGTCGCTGATTTGCGACCAGACTTGAGTAATTGATTGATGAGCCAAAATCAGAATCTGTTCAACAAGGTGTGGGATCTGCACTCGGTGGGAACTTTGCAGTCTGGTCAGACGCAACTGTTCATCGGGCAGCACCTGATTCACGAAGTCACAAGCCCGCAGGCATTTGAAATGCTTCGCGAGCGTCAACTCACGGTCCTGCATCCGGAGCGGACTCTGGCGACGGTCGACCACATTATCCCGACGCAGAATCAGGCTCGGCCGTTTCTCGACGTTCTTGCTGAAGACATGATGTCGGCGATCGAAAAAAACTGTCGGGAGTTCGGTATCGAATTGCTTGATCTCGACGACAAACGCCAGGGCATCGTCCACGTGGTTGGTCCTGAGCTGGGCCTCACGCAACCAGGTCTCACGATGGCTTGCGGAGACAGCCACACCAGCACACACGGAGCATTCGGAGCGATCGCGTTTGGGATTGGGACCAGCCAGGTGGCTTACGTCATGGCGACGCAGACGCTGGCCATGATGCGTCCGAAAGTGCGAAAGATTGAGGTCAACGGCGAACTCGCTCCGGGAGTATTCGCCAAGGATGTGACGCTCTACATCATTCAGAAACTTGGAGTGCAGGGCGGCGTCGGTTATGCCTACGAATATGCCGGTACGACGTTTGACAGCATGTCGATGGAAGAACGGATGACCGTCTGCAACATGGCCATCGAAGGTGGCGCCCGTTGCGGATACATCAATCCGGATCAGACGACCGTCGACTATCTGCGAGGCCGACCGCTGTGCCCTCAGGGAGCAGAATTTGATCGTGCCGCTGAGTGGTGGCTGAGTCTCGCTTCCGGCCCGGATGCCGAATTCGACGATGTGGTTGTGTTCGACGCGGCAGATATCGAACCGACCGTCACCTGGGGAATCACTCCGGCGCAGTCGCTGGGTGTTTCGCAGTTGATTCCTTCGGTCGCCAGTTATGACGCCAGCGAACATACGCTGATCCGGGAAGCTCTGCAGTACATGGGACTTGACGAAGGGCAGTCGATCGAAGGCACAAAGATCGATGTTGCGTTTGTCGGTTCATGTACCAACTCACGAATCTCTGATCTGCGCGAAGCGGCTGCGATCGCTCGCGGTCGCCATGTGGCAGATGGTGTGAAGGCTCTCGTGGTGCCCGGTTCGCAACAGGTGGCAAAGCAGGCTGAAGAAGAGGGTCTGGACAAAATCTTCACGGAAGCCGGCTTCCAGTGGCGAGCCGCGGGGTGCTCCATGTGCCTGGCGATGAACCCGGACAAACTTCAAGGTCGCGAAGTCTGCGCGTCGTCGAGCAATCGCAATTTCAAAGGCCGACAAGGCAGCCCGACGGGGCGAACGCTCCTGATGAGCCCCGCCATGGTTGTCGCCGCAGCGATTAGCGGATCAGTAACCGATGTTCGAAAAATGCTGGAACCAGCTTTGGTTTAGGCGGCACCTTTTTCAAAAAAGTTCTCACTGAACTCGTCATGAGGCGGATGGCGAGGCGCTGAAAACCACAAGAGTCGTTGCAGTGTGCCTTCCGCTCCGCTTCATACGCCTTGCAGATGTCCAACAGAATAGAAAGTCACCGTCATGCAGAACGTTGAAACAGTTTCCGGCACGGGCATCCCACTGCTCCTTGACGATATTGATACGGACCGGATCATTCCCGCTCGCTTTCTGCGATGCGTCACGTTTGATGGAATTGGCGAGCACGCTTTCGAAGATGATCGTCAACAGGATCCCAATCACCCGTTTAATCAGGCCAGGTTTCAGAACAGCGGCATCCTGGTCAGTGGTCGTAACTTTGGTTGCGGCTCCTCGCGCGAGCATGCTCCTCAGTCGCTGATGCGGTGGGGAATTAAAGCCGTTGTTGCCGAATCGTTTGCGGAAATCTTCTTTGGAAACTGCACGGCGCTGGGAATTCCTGCGGTGTGTGCTTCTCGCGAAGGCATTACCAGGCTGGGCGCCGTCATCGATGCCGACCCGACGCTCGAACTGACACTCGACTTGAATGCACTGACGTTACGCTACGGTGAAGAAAGCGTGGCAGTCACGATGCCGGACAGTGCCCGTTCGGCTTTGACAACCGGATTGTGGGACTCGCTGGCCCAGCTGCTGGCACGCAAAGAAGACATCGCGGCGACCGCTGCTCGGCTCCCATACCTCAACAACTACGCTGCTTCGTAGCGGCTTAAGTAACGATCACGAATCCTTAAAGCACCTCGTCAGCAATCGCGGATGAGGTGCTTTTTCGTTTTTCGAATCGACAACCTGAGTGGTCAGGAATTTGATTTGAGTGGTCAAGGAAAATCTATCGAAATTCCGGTCGCCGGTCGCATTCAGCTTCTGCAAGTGTTGCCGGAAGCCATCATTTCCTGGACTTGCCCGAGTCGGCAGCCTGTCATACCGGAACACTCGTGATGTTGTCCGAAATTGATCCTTCGTCTGAATCTGCACCGGAGACGGCGGTGCGATCACCACGAATTGTCAAATCGAATCTGTTAAGGCCTGGCCAATATCCCAGATCGATACGATCGTTTGTGTTTGCTATGCATGCCTTTCCTGGTCAACGCGCAAATGCGACACGTGGTCAGAGAAAAGCGGCATGATGACAAAGATCAACACAAGCTTTGCTGAGTCGTCTTTGTATGTTGGGACTGATTCGCGGGGCGAACGAATGGCTCGCGAGTAGACACTCGACTGTTGACTGATCGTCGAACGGACTTGAACTCAGGTTTGCCTGCGATCGAATGTGAAGTCTGGCTGTCATCTTCACCGCCATCTTCAAAAAGCCGGTCACTCGGTTAGACGGATGCCCGATTGTTTTTCTCTGAGTCACCCAGCTCATGTATCGATGGAAGATTGTCCTATGATCGCCCCTTTTGACCGCGAAGCAGTGCTCGAAGAAACGATTGCCGATCTCGAAGCACTCTACGACTATCACGCAATGATCCTTTCGCAGGCCCGAGTCGGCGTGCTCGACTGGCCAGTTAACGACGCTCGTGTCTACATGTCGCCCTGCCTGAAATCGATGCTCGGCTATGACGACAGTGAACTGCCGGACGCTTTTTCGGAATGGCTCAAGCACATTCACGAAGAGGATCGTGACCGCGTGATTCAGGAACTGCAGGATGCTGTCCGCGATAATACGCCGAATTATCAACGGGTTCACCGTGTGACTCGTCGAGACGGCTCATCGGGCTGGATTCTTTTCCGGGCTCAGATCACGCCACAAAAGAAGGATCGCCCCGGCAGACTGCTGGGAGCAGTTATTGATATCACTGATATCCGTCAGATGATTGGCGGCAACCTGGCGGTCGAGGCTCAGTGACCGGCTCAAGACAACGAAACGATTGAAGCGAGCCTTCGGGCTGCCTGTTTCCGACCGGGACTAAACAACCAGAGCCTGAGTGACCATAGTTGGTCACTCAGGCTCTTTGCGTTGGGAGCCCACCCTGCGGAGAGATGGAACGACCGGGTGCAACGTCATTCGACCTTAGGCGGTCGACACATCAGCGAGTCAGTGGCTGCCGCGGGGTTCTTGCCTTCGAATAAGACCTCGTACACCTCACGGGTGATCGGCATGTCGATGCTGAAGTTTTCAGCGAGTTGCTGCACGCTTCGAGTGGTCCGTACTCCTTCAGCAACTGCTGACATGCTGTTGAGAATGTCGTCGAGCGTTTCGCCTTTACCGAGTCTTTCTCCCACATGTCGATTTCGACCAAATGGACTGACGCAGGTTGTGATCAGATCGCCGATTCCCGCGAGCCCGAACAGTGTGTTGGTGTCTGCTCCGAAGGCCGCGCCGAATCGCGACATTTCGACCAGTCCGCGAGTCATCAATGCCGACTTGGCGTTGTCGCCAAATCCAAGCCCGTCGCAGATGCCGACAGCGATGGCGAGCACATTCTTGAGTGCTCCACCAAGTTCGACTCCGACGACATCTTCGTTTGTATAAACACGAAACCGATCTGTCGAAAAGACTTCCTGAACCAGACACGCGAGACTGTGGTCTGCAGAAGCCGCAACAACACTGGCTGGTAGCCGGCGAGCGATCTCTTCGGCATGGCTGGGTCCGGCGAGCACGACGACACGGATGTTGCCAAGCACCTCTTCAATAATCTGACTGGGCCGCAATAAAGTTTCGTTTTCGATTCCCTTCAGAACGCTGACGATGGGGACAGTCGCCGACAGTGCTTGACGATGCTGCGTCAGTGCGTCTCTCAGAAACGCCGTTGGAACCGACACGACGACCATATCCGTACCCGCGACCGCGTCCGCAATGTCGGATGTCACGGTGATCGCATCCGGCAGTGCGATCCCCGGAAGCAACCGCTGATTCTCCCGACTTTGCTGCATCTGAGCCGCGTAATCTGGATTTCTCGCCCAGATCGATACGACTCGATTGGGCTTTTCAGCCAGTAGGACCGCACACGCAGTCGCCATCGCGCCGCCGCCGAGAATGGTGATCTTCATCACAGAGTCCGTCCGATGAGGCTGTATTGATTACACAGGTCGCTGGAATCAGAGCGGCAACAAACTCTGGTTGTCACGCGACTTTCCGATGCTTCCCACAAATCCAGGTGTCATCCTCTGGAGTCATGTCGACATTCCATTCCATTGGAGGTATCTCCGGGGAATCTGCTGCTATCCCGAAACGCGATTTGCCACCGAACCATTCCTGACCTACGTTTGCTGAAACTTGGGTCAGTCTTGAGTCGAATCGGACAGCTGACCATTCCTCATTGTGTCTGCTGGTTGGCGGAAGAATGTCTCATTCATCGCCCGACGTATCTGTCAGAAGGAACATCGTAATGAACGTGTCTGCCATCCAACAGCCGGGCCAATCGGCTCAGACTTTCGATGATCGACGTAATCGCGATGGCGATGTTCGTCCGGAAGGACTGCCAGAACGACGCCAGTTCCGTGACGTTCGACAGTACGCCAACCCGGATGCTGCCGAACTGGCTGATGCCATAGATCAGTACAAATTGAATAATCATCGGTGCTTCATCACTTATGAAGAGTTGT